>JBFYSG010000037.1:0-12295 GCA_041301835.1 Chloroflexota bacterium
CAGTTGCTGCTCAGCCTGTGCTTCCGTTTCCAAAGCAGGAGGTTTGGTAGGTTCGTTTGTTGACATATCAAAATCATTATAGCATATTTTTATTTCCGCCTCGCTTATAATACATTCATGCATCCTACCAGACTTTTGTTTACCTTGATGTTCATTGTTATTACCGCGTGTACGCCAGCATGGGGTACGCAAACCGTCCCACCCGGGACGCCTGCCTTGCCTCCCGATCACATACCCTATCCAACCGTGACCCGCTTGGTGCCCCCAACCCAGACTGTTGACGTTCAAAACCTGTGGGTCTCACCGGCGGTTCCTGACCTGTTGATGAAGTCAGCCGTCGAAGCCGGCATGGCGATCGTGCCGGACCAGGATGGTGCCGATTACCGTCTGGATCTCGTCCCGATCCCTACCGAGACCAGCACGAGCTGGATCTATGCCCTGGTGGCGCCGTATCCGACGATCACGGATGAAGTCTCCGCAGAAGACATCCTTAACAACTGGCACGGGGCTGGTACAGGACCATTTGCAGGCATTCCGATCCTTATGGAAGAATCCACCCTGGTTGTCTTCACCAATCTGTGGGGTATACCTGGCGCAGGTGCTGTCCAGGTGGAGCATGCGGATCAATTGATCAATACTGCCTGGTCCGGTCGTCCGAGTTGGGGCATTGTTCCGTTCGAGGCACTTGAGCCGGGCTGGAAGGTGTTGCGCGTGGATGGACAATCGCCGGTGCATAACGATTTCGATGATTCCGCCTACCCGCTCAAGGCATCCTTTGGGTTGGACCCAGCCTTGTCCATGTTCCCGGTCGGCAATCGGGATCCGGAAAAGTTAACCGTGCTGATCATGACCGGGGTTACAGCCTTGGTGCGATCAACGGCTTACCGAATGGAGATGAAAGGATTGACCTATCCGGGTGAGGATATTCGCGACACCTTTCGGGCAGCAGACCTGCTCCATATCAGCAATGAGGTTCCGTTCGCAGAGAATTGTCCCTACCCATACCCGATCCAAACTTCCCTCCGGTTCTGCACGGATACGCGTTACGTATCCTTGCTCGAGGATATCGGCACGGATATCATTGAATTGACTGGCAATCATTTTCAAGACTACGGGTCAGAAGCGACCCTGATGACCATAGACATGTATGAGCAACGCGGCTGGGTGTACTTTGGGGGCGGGCGCAACCAGGCTGATGCTCGCAAGGCGGTCATCATTAAAGACCATGGCAACAAGATCGCCTTCATTGGATGCAACCAGTTTGGGTTGGAACCAGCCTGGGCGACCGATGATTCTCCCGGATCAGCCTACTGTGAATACGATTTCATGTATTCCGAGATCGCCCGCCTGAAAAGCGAAGGTGTTCTGCCGATCGTAACTTTCCAATATTATGAAACCTATGCTCTGTATCCAACCAATTCGCAGATCATCGATTTCCGTTTGATGGTGGATGCCGGGGCGGAGATCGTCAGTGGAAGCCAGAGCCATTTTCCACAGTACATGGAATTTTACGGTAGCGGATTCATCCATTATGGATTGGGGAATCTATTCTTTGACCAGATGGATTACCCGGTGGTCGGTACACGTCGTGAATTCGCAGACAGGCATGTGATCTACGACGGCAGACACATCAGCACAGAATTACTCACCTTCATGCTCGAGGACTATGCCCGGCCGCGACCGATGACGGAGGAAGAGCGGGCAACCTTCCTGCGGGATGTATTCGCGGAAGCGGGATGGGTTGAATAACGACAGGAGCGTGTATGAAGATCCATGACATAACCATTGTCATCCATGCCGATATGCCTATCTGGCCCGGGGATCCGAAAGTACTGCTGGAGCGGGTGGAGTCAATGGATGGCGGGGACCACGTGAACGTATCAAAACTGTCGTGCTCAGTACACACCGGAACGCATGTGGATGCACCCCACCATTTCCTGAATGACGGCAGGACCGTGGAGACATTATCCCTGGATGTTCTGGTCGGGAAGGCACATGTGCTCCAGGTTGCAGACGAGGTCGATCTGGTGACCGCGCCGGTTCTGAAATCATGTTTGATCCCGGAGGAGACGATCCGCCTGCTGATCAAGACCCGCAACTCCAGGATCTGGGCGCGCGGCGAGAAGCAATTCCAGGAGGATTTCGTCGCTATCGCCCCGGATGCGGCTGATTGGCTGGTTGCCAGGGGAATCCGGCTGATCGGCGTCGATTATCTGTCCGTTGCCCCATTTCGGGAAAGCGATGCGACGCACAACGTCTTCCTTCGTGCGGGGGTCATCATCCTGGAAGGTGTGAACCTGATCTCGGTTGAACCGGGTGATTATGATCTTTACTGTCTACCCTTATTATTAGCCGGTTCTGATGGCGCGCCTGCCAGGGCGATCCTGATTGAATAAAAAAACTCCGCAGGTAAAGACCTGCGGAGTTCTATCATGATGGATCAATAACGACGTTGACCGCCGGGTCCGCCGCGTCGGTTGCGCTGACTGGTACCACGCCCACCACCGTAGCCACCGTCACGATCACCGTAGCCGCCACCGCCGCCGCCACCACCGAAACCACGTTCTTCTCTGGGTCGCGCAGCGTTCACCTTCAGGGGTCGATCGGCAAGCGTATAGCCATTGAATTGTTGGATGGCTTTTTCTGCTTCGCTCTGGTTGCTCATTTCCACGAACGCGAATCCTTTGGAACGACCCGTATCGCGGTCTTTGATGAGCGCGACCGAAGCAACTGTCCCTGCCTGCGCAAAAAGGTTCCGCAGATCGTCCTCGGTGGTGTCATAGGACAGGTTGCCGACGTACAATTTAGTTTGCATTCTTCCTCTTCTCCTTGGTTAGTTGGGCAGAAGGCTTAGAAAAGCCGCCAGCCTTGTACAGGTCTGGCGGCTTTTGCTCACACAAGTCCTACTGCAAGTGATGGGATTCTATCACAATTATACCGCTTGTGTACCATGATTTCCCCGGGAAAGATCGTCAACGCGCGGGCAGTGTATAACCCCCATCCACGAGGATCACTTGACCGCGGATCATGGCGGCAGACGGAGAACACAGGAATGCCACCACTCTTGCTACATCGTCCGGGGTGACCAACCTGCCTGCCGGAGTCGCCTCAACAGCCTGCCGGATCATTTTTCCATCGGACAGGGCATCAAAATGCTTCAGGGCATCGGTCTCCACGATACCAGGAGAGACAGCATTGACATGGATGTTTTTCGGCGCCAGTTCCACCGCCAGGTAACGGGTTAAACTTTCCAGCGCCGCCTTGCTTGCTCCCACCACAATATAATCCGGCAGGACGCGGTTTGCCCCCGGGCTGGTGATGCCAACAATATGCCCGCCACCGCGCACTGCCATCAATTTTGCCGCATGCTGTGCAGCAAACAGGTACGAACGGGCATTGATGTTCATCGTCCAATCCCAGCCTTTCACCCGTTGTTCCAGGGCGGACCGGTTATAGCCGGAGGCGGCATTGTGAACGAAAATATCCAACCCCCCAAAGGTCTTTTCCGTCTCCTCGAACAGCCGGTCCAGGTCATCCATTTCCGCCACGTTCGCTTTGACCAGAAGACAGCGACGTCCAAATGCCTTGACGGAATCCATGGTCTCGCGGGCGGGTTCGGGGTTGCGGAAAAAATTGACGATCACATCTGCGCCAAGGGTGGCAAAATGCAGGGCTATCGCCCGTCCTATGCCGCGCCCTGAACCCGTGATCAGCACTGTCTTATTCAGAAAAGGAGGTTGATCGGTCATAATCCTGGCTCCAGCCATCCATACGAAAATTATACCGTAGACGGCAGTATCAACCGGTGCGGGTTGGATATAGGGTTAAAAAACCCCTCCGGGGAGGGTGTGAAAAATACCCTGCTTTTGATATGCTGGCTCTCGTAATGGTCGGCTCATGGTCAACATGGTAAAATCCTGATACCTATGCGGCGCTTTCTCACTCATCGCTCCTTTGCTCTCATCGCCGGGATTGCATCCATGGTCTTCCTGATTGTGCTGGCGGGCGGGATTAATTCGCTGGAATTCGAGCAAGGGACCCCATTTTCCTTCACGAGCGATCATGAAACTGGCGGGACAGGAATTCCCGAAGTGCCCGATTTGTCCTGGGGGGCTATCCTGTCCGTTGTCACCCTGTTCATTCTAACCGTGATGGTTATTGCTCTTGCCACCCCCAAACAACGACGCATCCTGCTGGTCATCCTGCTGGTCGTGGCAATAATCCTGCTGATCGTTATGTGGTGGATTTCAAGAAGCCGCCCTGCGGACGAACCCTTTCAGCTAACCGCCACGCCGGTCCATACCCAACAGGTAGTCTTGGAGCCGACAATTCCGATCGTGATCATCCCGGAAGGTGAACTCTATGATCCACCGAAGGTCAACGCGTGGATCTCCATTGGCATCACGTTCCTGGTATTATCCGGCGCCTCCGTACTGCTCTGGCTGCGGGTACGAAAACGTTGGAATGAATCCCAGGCGATCGGATCGCTGGCTGGGATCGCCGAACAGGCGGTCAGCGATCTGCAATCAGGCAAGGATTATGGAGATGCGGTCATCAACTGTTATGCCGGGATGATGGATGTTATTCGCAGGCAACGCGGTATCCGGCGAGGTGGCAACCTGACGCCGGACGAATTCATCGCTGTGCTGGAACGCGCCCGGCTGCCATCCATCCCGGTCCGCCGTCTTACAGCCATTTTTGAGCGCGTGCGTTATGGCGGCAAGAAAGCAGGCAGGGAGGAAATCGATGAGGCGGTTTCCTGCCTGTCTGCCATTGCGGCATCCATCCGGGAGGCAATGTGAACAAGCGGGCACTTCTCTTCTGGAGTCTGGCGCTTTTGGGGGTGGCAGTATTATCGGTGCTATTATCTGATGTCATGCTGAACAGCGTCATCCTACCCTTGGTCAAGTTCATGTGGGTATTGAAGGGTTATTACGGCTCCGTCCACCAGTCCATCCTCTGGGGAGTGACCCTGGTGGGGATCGTCGTCATCGCGAGCACATGCCTGCGATCCGGGGCACCGAGTCTGCGTATCCACCGTAAACGGGGTGAAAAACAACCCGGACCGGTGGGTCAGTTGGCGTTTTGGATCCGCCGGTCGCAACACGGTCCATACCCGCGCTGGTATCTGGCACGCACCTTGGCTGAACTGGCCTTGGAAATCCTGCGCAGGCGGGGCGTGAATGCCGAGCGGGATGGAAGCCTGAACGGTCCTTCATGGGAGCCTCCGCAGGAGATACAGACCTACCTGGAGACTGCCATCCACTCAACACCAGCTACTTTTAATCGCCAATTGAATGCCACCGGGATCTTGACCGATCCGGATGCGTCGGAGATCATCACGTATCTTGAATCCTACATGGAGAATTCAAATGACCATTGACATTCCAGAAACAGCCAAATTATGCGCGCAGATCATCGAGGAGATCGAACGGGCGGTCGTGGGAAAACGCGCAACCCTTGAAATGATTATGGCATCTGCCCTGGCAGGAGGACATGTGCTGCTTGAGGATTATCCGGGTCTCGGAAAAACGCTGGTAGCCCGGTCCTTCGCCACAGTTCTGGGCTTGGATTTTAAGCGCATACAGTTCACGCCCGACCTGCTCCCGGGCGATATTACCGGGGGCTATGTCTTCAACCGCAGGAATAACCAATTTGAGTTACGCCAGGGTCCGATCTTTGCGAATCTCATCCTTGCAGATGAGATCAATCGTGCCAGCCCAAAAACGCAATCTGCGCTGCTGGAAGCCATGCAGGAAGGACAGGTAACCATGGAGGGTGAGAGCATGCGCCTGCCCAGTCCCTTCCTTGTGCTTGCCACCCAGAACCCGATCGAATACGAGGGTACATTCCCGCTTCCGGAAGCCCAACTGGACCGGTTCATGATTAAATTGACGGTGGGTTATCCGAGCCTGGCTGAAGAACAGGAGATCCTCCACCGCCGCCACCAACAAAAACAAGATGAGGTCTTATTGAACAAGGTGACCAATCCCAAGACACTGCTGGCGATGCGCAAGGCAGTGGAAGGTGTTCATGTCGACCCGGACCTGGAGGGCTACATCGCTGAGATCGTCCAACAGACTCGTTCTGATCGGCATGTCTCGGTGGGGGCGAGCCCGCGCGGCTCGCTGGCATTCCTCAAGATGGCGCGTGCCCATGCCGCCATCCAGGGACGCGATTACATCCTGCCAGACGATGTGAAGCATTTCGCCAAACCGATCCTGGTCCACCGCATCATCCTTCAACCGGAATTCTGGTTGACCCGGCAGGTCACCGAAAAAGTGATCGATGACATCCTGACGCGTGTCAGTGTGCCTGTTTTAAGCACGCCCTCCTGAGTTCGCCTGGTGATGGATATAGCAACAGTTACCGTATGACCCGCTCATTCTTAATCTCTCTGCTCACCTTTGCAACCCTGCTGACCGGACTGGCGTTGGGTGAGGGCGTCATCCTGATGATGGCAATCCCCCTGGTCGTTTTCCTGTTAATTTCATATTGGAGGCTCCCCCGGAATGTCAAGCTAAGCGCCTCGCGCAGACTGAGCGCCGAGCGGATCTTCTCCGGTGAAGATGTGCAGGTGACCCTGACGGTCAAGAACGATGGGGATGACCTGGAGGAGATCCTGATCGAGGACATGCTCCCTGATAGATTGGAGATCGTCAGTGGATCGAACCGGTTTTTAACACGGCTGCCTGCCGGTCAGTCGGTTTCCTGGTCCTACGCGCTGCGAGGCAAGCGCGGCTATTTCATGCTTCACGAGGTGCGGGTAAAACTAAGCGATGTGCTGGGAATGGTTCGTATGCAGACCAGCCTGGTCACTGAAGGTCAATTGTTCATCGTTCCTCCCGTCCTGCGCCTGAGGCGCGTGTCCATTCGCCCCCGCAGGACGCGCATTTATTCGGGTACCGTCCCAGCCCGGCAGGGGGGACCTGGCGTGGAATTCTTCGATGTGCGCGAGTATCAAACCGGCGATTCACCGCGTGCCATCAACTGGCATCTCACCGCCCGTCATCCGCAGAGTCTCTTTTCCAACCAGTATGAACAGGAACGGGTTGTGGATGTCGGCATCATCCTGGATGGGCGCCGGCGAACAACGGAATTCGGCGCCGTATCGATATTTGAACATTCCGTCATGGCAACCGCCGCTCTGGTTGATGCCTTCCTGTCGGCAGGGAATCGGGTTGGTTTGTTGTTTTATGGAAAACAGATCCACTGGACTCTGCCGGGTTATGGAAAATTGCAAGGAGAGAAGATCCTGCACTCACTCTCGTGCCTTGAGCCGGGCGAGTCGCAGGCCTTTTCAGGTCTTTTCATCCCGCGGCATGTTTTCCCGGCAAAATCCCAATTGGTCCTTGTCAGTTCTCTGAACACAGACGATTTCGCGGCCCTGGCTGATCTGCGCTCCAAGGGGTACGCGGTGTTGGTGATCAGCCCGGACCCGGTATCATTTGAGGCCGCGAACATCCCTGCCTCGGGACCTGCAGACCAGGCGTTCCGGATCATCAGGATGAAGCAACAACTTCTTTTTAGGCGTTTACTTGGTATCGGCATCCAGGTTGTAAACTGGGATGTAAGCCAACCTTTCGAACAGGTGGCCCGCAGAGAATTGGAACGCCGACAGATCATTGAGAAGAGGGGTCCATGAAGATACGCACGCTCGCCATCCTTCTCCTAATGGTAGGCACCGCGTGCCTTGCTGCGGCATTTTTCCTGGACGGGCGCGTATTACCAGCCTTTCTGTCGATACTGTTCTTTTTTGCCTGGTGCTACGCGCTTCTGCGCCATTGGCGCTGGGCAAACGGGTTGGGTCTGCTGGTGCTCTGGGCGATCATCGGGTGGGGCGCCTGGCTGCAGCTGTCTCATTCCCTGCTCCTGGCGGGGCTCTTCGCCCTGCTCGCCGGTTGGGACTTGGCGGATTTTTCAACCAGGCTTAGCCAGGTGGAAGCAGATGCGGGGCACGAAGAATTGATCCGCCGGCATCTATTCTGGTTGACCGCAACTCTGGCGATTGCACTGGGATGCGTGCTCCTTGCGCTCAACCTGGACCTCACGATCCCTCTCGGCTGGATGGTCGTGATTGCCATTCTCACCGCTCTGGGTCTGGCGAGGGTCATCTCACACCTGATGAAGATCATTTGAGGGAAGACCTCTTAGAGCGTATTGAGCCAGGATTCAGTTTGGTCGGGGGACCTAAAGTGAAAAATCGCCAGGTGGGAATATTCAGGTGAGGCGAGCAGCCCGGCATAGACACGTTTGCGCCGCCAGTAGGTCTGGAACAGCCAGTTGATGAGCGAGTCCTTCGACCATAGTTTCAGATGGATCCAGAGCGGTTCGTAATTTGTCCCCCATAGCAATTCTCTGGAACGCGAGCGGATCCAGATCCGCCGTAGCAAACGACCCAAAACGAGGAAGAAGGGATAATCCAGCCAGATGAGGGCATCGGCGCGCTGCCATACGATCTCGCGGACCAGGCTGTAATTTCCCGCCAGAGCCCACCGGGGTGCGCGGATGGCATCTGCCACCTTCTTCTGAAATTCCTCGGGGTCCGACTCCACCCAGCCGGGCTTCCAGAAGAGGGCATCCAATTCGATGAAATCGAGGGCCAAGTCTTTAGCCAGGCGTTCTGCCAGGGTGGATTTTCCGCAACCGGTAACCCCGACGATGACAAACCTTTGATATGAAATCGAATTCATGGGATCCTGGATGAAAATTTTCTTGAGAGCGGTGGATTATAATTCAGTCAGGAGAAATTATGGAAAACCTTCGTGATGATGAGATCCTTTCTCTTTCCAGAGAACATGTCTTCTGGACCTGGTCGGCACAGACAAGAGTCGATCCAATCCCGGTTGCCCGCAGTGAGGGGGTGTACTTCTGGGACATCGAGGGCAAGCGCTACCTGGATTTCAACTCGATGACCATGTGCGTGAACATTGGTCACGGCAATCAACGAGTGATACGGGCGATGCAGGACCAGGCGGCAGAACTGCCTTACGCTGCGCCGGGCATGGCTACCCGCGTGCGTGCGATTGCCAGCAAGATGGTGGCGGATATAACTCCGCAGGGGAAACTCAGCAAGATCCTCTTCACCTTGGGCGGCGCAGATGCAAATGAAAATGCGATCAAATTGGCACGCGGTTACACAAAAAAGTTCAAGATATTAAGCCGCTATCGTTCCTATCACGGCGCGACAGCGGGTGCCATGGCGTTGACCGGTGATCCGCGGCGCGCCGCCTGGGAACCGGGATTGATGCCGGGCGTGATCCACTTCCTTGATCCGTACCGTTATCGTTCTACCTTTCACCGCACCACTCCAGATATCCCGGAGGCAGAATTTTGCCAGGACTATCTCAACCATCTGGAGGAGATCATCCAGTATGAAGGTGCGGAGTCCATAGCCGCGATCTTGTTGGAATCGGTAACCGGCACGAACGGGATCCTCATTCCTCCGGATGGATACATGCAGGGTGTCAGGAAGATTTGCGACCGGCATGGTATCCTGATGATCGTTGATGAAGTCATGAGCGGCTTCGGCCGGACGGGGAAATGGTTTGCCATCGATCACTGGGGGGTAGTGCCCGACATGATCACGATGGCGAAAGGGCTTACCTCCGCCTATGCCCCGCTCGGCGCGGTAGCGATGAAACCCGAGATCGCCGCGGCATACAATGACCAAGCCTACGAGGCCGGTTTGACCTATACCTCCCACCCCGTATCCCTGGCGGCGGCAATAGCGAATATCAAGGTGATGCAGGACGATCGGATCATCGAACATGCCGCCGCGATGGGTCCGGTATTGAACCGGATGCTCAAGGACTTGGGCGAGACCCATCCCTCCGTGGGGGATGTACGCAGTATCGGATTGTTTGGCATCATTGAACTCGTTCGGGACAGGAAAACCCGGGAACCGATGACTCCCTGGAATGGAACGAGCGTTGAGATGTCCGATTTTCGGAAAACCTGCCTCGCCAAAGGTCTATTTCTCTACACCCACTGGCATACCGTGCTCATCATTCCGCCGCTGATCATCAACGAGGAGCAACTGCGGGAAGGTTTCGAGGTGTTAACGAAAGCCTTGGAGATCACCGATCGTGGCGTGAAATAACGGTTTATCATTCATGGGACCGGATCGTGAGATCCGGTCTTATGATTTAAATGCCCGGTGGCGGGCGGTCAACTGATCGCGTTCTGCCTGGGTCAGGAAGGCGCACTCCAGCGCGTTCTTCTGCGCCTGGCGGATCTGGATGGAGGTCAAGCCGGCTTGCGGAGCGGCTATTTCATATTCATAGGGTAAGCTTATTGCGCTGATGCCGGGATCATCGGTATTGATGGTCGCCAGGATTCCGTGATCGAGGAATATTTTCAACGGATGGCTGGAATAATCGGGGACACAGGAAGTCTGCACGTTGCTGGTCAGACAGGATTCTACGCCGATACGCTGCGATGCAAGGTGATCCAACAGAAGGGGATCGTCCACGGCGTGGATGGCATGGCCGATACGCTGCGCGCCGAGCACACGGATCGACTGCCAGATGGATGACGCTCCGGCACTCTCCCCGGCATGCACGGTTATGTGCCAACCAGCATCCCGGGCGCGGGAGAAATGCTCTGAGAACCATTCCGCGGGGAAGTTGAGCTCGTCTCCGGCGAGATCCAGAGCGGTGATACGACCCGCCTGACTCAACAGGGCATCCAATTCATCCTTGGCACGATCCGGTCCATATGTCCGGCTGAGGATGCCGATCAATTTAACGGGCACTCCGTACTCCAGAACACCGGCTGATATGCCATCCAGCACAGCCTCGACCACCCCAACCGGATCGAGGTTATGAGGTTCTGCCATGAACAGAGGGCTGAAACGCAATTCTGCATAATCCAGTCCCTCGTTTTTTAAGTCCCCCACGTTTTCGTAGGCGATCCGGCGAACCGCATCATAATTTACCAGGACGCCGGTCATCCATTTGAACTTGGAGATGAATGCCATCACACCCGGCTGAGGGGTGGTTATCTGAACATATGGACGAAGCCCCTCCAGGTCGAAGGACGGGAGGGGCAGACCGTGCTGGATACCGAGATCGAGAATCGTTTGGAGGCGAACAGAACCATCCAGATGCCGGTGGAGTTCCACCAAAGGAAGATCAGGGTGGATCAAAGATCATCCTAGAACTTGAAGGTTGTTTCGTGCGAACCGTAGTTTTCGGCGATCCTTGAAAGGACATCGGCATTGATCGGGGAGATATTGACCAGTTCCATGCCTATATCGTAGATCCCCGGAGACGATGCGTCCACATGACACCACTTGACCCGGGCGATGAAATCGATGTGCAGAACGTTGGCAACTTCAGGCGTTGTATCCATACGAACACGGATCTCCTGACCTACATCAAGTGACTGCCGCCCGTCGATCATGATGCCTACCTTGGATACATCTGCAAGGTTGCCGATGACTTTACCAGTCGACGAATCCATCACTTGAATATAGTAGGAGATCTTCTGCCGTTCGGCTCTCCTGCGTTCAGCCATCTGATTCCTCCTTCATTCCACAAGGCCCATGAGGTGAGTGGACCAAGGTGGGCGTGTTTCGCCTGGAGTCTGCTACCTAACGCTCAATTGTACTATCACTTTTCAAGTTTGTTATCTCGAAAACCGTAGCGTTCCACGATCTTCTTGATGATCTTAATATCATCCTTGGCTATCTGCTCAATTTCCAGTCCGATATTATACAGACTGGGATCGATATCCGGATGACACCATTGGGCGCGCACTTTCAAGTCCATGAAGGGCTTATCTGCCACGTCGTCGGATAATTCAATCCGCATGTGGAGGCTTTTCTTTTCAGGAATGGGGTTTTCACTGAGGATCATCGCGCCGATCGTTGTGATATCCACCAGGTTACCGATCTGCTGACGGGAATCGGCATCGAAGACCCGCACATAGTAAAGAAGGTACCGGCGTTTGACTTTCCGTCTCTCTTTCATCGCTGCGCCTCCGTCTGGGAATAGTATAGACTGAAATGGCTTTGAAATCAACACCCTGGTGAGTGATAATCATCACTTATTCGTTCGCAGGCACCGTATTATACTGATAGTTAATGGAACGCATCCTCACCTATTCTTTGCGGAAGAATGCCCCCAATTCAGATGCCTATTACCGGGATATAGCAGCATTTACGGATCAATGGTGTCAGCAAGCCTGCCTGGAACTTGGGGAACTCATCGGATCGTTTCAAGCCGATCGGTTGGATCGATCCCTGCCAGACCGCCCGCCTGAAGCATGCGCCTTTGACCTGCTGGTCCTG
>JBFYSG010000038.1:0-5656 GCA_041301835.1 Chloroflexota bacterium
GTTTCGGAGGTCTCGGGCTGCTCATCGCCGTCGCCTCGACCGGCACGCACCTGGTTGCGGAAGGTTTGCGGATCGCCAATGCCCTCATCCAGGATGCGGATCTGCGCCTGGAACATCGCCCGGACCTGTGCCATGGTCTCGCCTGCCGTACCGCCTACCTGCGCCATCGTCTGGGTCTGCGCTTCCAGGTGGGTGCGGATGCGTGTCAGCGCCGCCTCGATCTCATCATCACCCAACCCGGCTGCCGCCTGCAAGGCAAGTGCGACATGGCTCTCCAGGCGCTCGGTGGTGCTGACAGGGATGACCTCCTGCAGTTCTGCCAACCGGTTGATCTCTCCAACGCGTGTGCTCACGAATTCCATCAATAGATCGATCTCGCTCCGGGGTGAACTTGTGAGACCCAGGCGGATATCTTCACTTAATAGTTTTACCGGGTACAGGGTTTCCCCGGGGATGGTCTGCTGAGCCGCCAGGGCAGCGCCTGCGCCTCCACCAAACATCAGCACCAGCACGAGCAGCGCAGCCAGGGCGAACTGCCAGGCGACTCTGCGTGCAGGGAGTACATGCCGCACCGGGGCGGTCCTGGGACGCATCGCCGAAGCCTGCGCCAGGAAGCGCGCCCGTCCCCGTATTGCCGCGTTCCGATCACGCCCGGGCACGACCTTCAGGGCGGCGAGCCTTCGAATGGTCTTTTCTTCCAATACTTTGTTTTCCTTCATACCACTTCCTCGTTCATTATCTGGTGGAGGCGGCTGAGCGCACGATGTTGCAGCGATTTGACGGCTCCAACAGGTTTTTTCAGTACGCGCGCTACCTCTTCATTATCCAGTTCTTCCACGAATTTAAGCAGGATGACCTGCTGTTGTTCCGGGGTTAATTTCTTGATCGCCTTCCGCAGTTGGGCGTCCTCTATGTTCCTTTCGGCTGCGGATTCCGGGTCCGGGCTCCCATCCGGGTGTTCCTCCGCCAGTTCTTCAGTCATTGGCTGGTGGCGATAGTGATCGACGATCCAGTTGTGCGCCACCCGGTACAGATATGCCTGGATGTAATCGCGTGGTCCCTTGTTCGCCTTGAGTGCGGTCAGAAAGCGGCTGAAGGTTTCAGCGATGCATTCCTCAGCCAGGTCTGGGTTACCAATCAGGCGCATGGCATACCGGTAAAGACCTGGGCTATAGATATCGTAGATCTCAGCCAGAGCCTGGCGATCGAATTTCTTGGCTCTCTCAAGGAGGGCTGGGTCAGAAGGCACTGTGGTTTCCATAGGTTATGACGAGGATGGCAGGTATAGGATACGGCTCCAGGTCCCCGTCATCTTACCATAGGTGAGCAGCGGACATAAAGGATTTGTAAAGTCAGTATCCAGGCGGGGATAATGTCGTCATAGAGTATGAATAACCCTGAACAAAAAGGAGCAATAAACAAATGAAAAAGATACTTGGACCCCTCTTCCTGGTAGTCTTACTGACCCTCGCGGTGATCCCGGCTGCAGCCGGCAATGGTCCCAGTTATGGACCAGGCGTCAAGCCCGGATCGCCTCAGCCCGCACCTCTGGGCACTGGTGATATGGTCACTTTCCGTCAATCCAGCCCGCGCGGCATGTTCGCCCTGGTTGGGACCGTCACCGCCACTGACATCGTTACCGGTTCAGTCACTGTCACCGTGCTGCGCTCGAACTACCTGGTGCGGGATTATATGAACACCGATGTCATCGTCCTGACCACCCTGTCGACCAAGTTGCTCTACAAGGTGACCATGGACTCCGTTGCCCAGCCCATCACCTTTGAGGAGATCCTGGTTGGTGATGTCGTCTCGATCAACGGATTGTTCACGGACGGCGTTTTCACGGCACAACGCATCACCAAAGGCGCTGCCCTGAACTGCCTGCCATAAGATATTCCCTGCTTAATTCTCCCAAGGAATAAGTAATGGATCACCCCCGGCTTCATGCCGGGGGTGATCTTTAACCCCGGATTGATATTTATGATAATTATCTAATTTATTGACATTCTTGAATATGATTGATATACTCCAATTAACCGCGAAGCATCCGGAACAGGCACAAGGGAGATGAGCGAAAAAACCATGAAAAGCACCCGCGAGCGGATCCTGCAAACACTCTTAAAACAACCGCGCACGACCATCAATAAGCTGGCAGACGCGGTCGGGATCAATCCGATCTCGGTGCGGCATCACCTGACCAACCTGCAGATCGAAGGGCTGGTCACGGCGGAAGAAGAACGCCACGGGGTGGGACGCCCGCGCCTGGTCTACCTGCTCACCGAGCACGGCATGGAACGCTTCCCCACCCGTTACCTGCGGCTCACCTCGCGCCTGCTTGACCAGTTGAAGTCCACCATGCCTGCGCCGATGGTACGCGAATTATTCCTCCAGATGGCAACCGACATGGCGCAGGATTACTCCGAACAGATGAAAGGCTTGACCATGGAGGAACGGCTCGACCTGGCGAAGACCCTGCTGGCTGAGGAGGGATTCGATGTCGAGTGGGAAAAAAGCGACGATCAGTATTACATCCATGAGATCACCTGTCCATACCTGCAGATCGGGCAATCACATCCCGAGGTGTGCACTGTGGACCAGACTCTGATCTCCACGATGCTGGCGGTTCCCGCCGAAAAAGTGCAGTGTATCCTGAATGGGGACGCCAAATGCACCTATATCGTCCAGGCGGAGGTGAAAAAATGAGCACCAGCGAACCCGCACCCAACCTCATCACCTGGGAACTCCACAGCACCCATCCCGACCTGGTGGCACCCCTGCGCGAGAAATTAGCCCAGGTCGTGGACCCGGAGATCGGGATGAATGTCATCCAACTGGGCTTGATCCGCCAGGTCAGCATCAAGGACGACGGCGCGAAACTGGATGTCCTGTTGACCACGCCGTTCTGCCCGTATGGTCCCGCCATGCTGGAGATGATCAAGGAAAAAGCCCAGGAAGGCTTGGGGATGCCGGTCACGGTCGAATTGGGCTTCGAGCCATGGGATTTCTCCATGATGGAGGATCCTGGCGCGATCGATTGGGGCATGTACACTTAAGCCCGGTCTGAGTTCCCCGCCCAGCCTCAATTCTTTATTTCCACCCGTATTTACCCCGCAGAGGCACGAATGCCACCGGGATATTCTCTGCGCGTGTGAAGCGCTCTCCCTGGCGTTGATGGACCTCGAGCCACTGGAATCCGTGCGCGCCGACCGGCAGGACCAACCTGCCGCCGTCTGCCAGCTGCTCCAGCAGGGGCGGCGGCACGCGCGGACCCGCTGCGCTGACCAGGATGCCGTCATAGGGGGCGCAATCCTGCCAACCCATGGACCCATCTCCCAGGTGGACGTGGACATTTGCACAGCCCAGATCGCCCAGGGTCCTGCCTGCCCGCTCAGCCAGTTCCGGGATCAATTCAATGGTGTGTACTTCCTGCGCCAGTTCGCCCAGCACTGCCGCCTGGTAACCCGATCCGGTGCCAATTTCCAGCAGGCGCGCCGTCTTATCCGGATCCAGCAGGCTGGTCATCAAGGCGACGATATAAGGCTGGGAGATGGTCTGCCCATGCCCAATGGGCAGAGGACCATCGGCATATGCCCAGGCAAGGTCCTCCGGCAGGACAAAACGATGACGCGGCACTTTTTGCATCGCCCTCAGCAGGCGCGGGTCCTGCACGCCCCGGCGGACGATCTGATCCGCCAGCATGCGCTGCCGCTGAAGGGAATACTCATCAACCGCCATTGTCGGCGACCAGTTTCCGGGCGATCAGGCGGTCGACCTTGCCCATCGGATGGCGGCTCATGTCAGCGGGTTTCACCCAGGCGAGTTCATCCGCTTCGAGAGGTGTGAACGCTGTGCCGTCCGGGGTGCACCGGAAGGCATGCAGGGTGAAACTGAAATGGGTGAGCCTGTGCCGGAAGACACCGTATTCCGCTCCGACATGGATCTCAGCCGCCAGTTCTTCGCGGATCTCGCGGCGCAGGGCGTCCACCAGACTCTCGCCCGGTTCCACCTTGCCACCGGGGAACTCCCACAAGCCGCCCATCAGGCTGGCGGCGGGTCGCCTGGCGAGCAGGAAACGCCCCCTGCGCTGGATGACGGCGCTCACCACGATGTAATGAGGGATCTGCTTCTTCACCGAACGCACCGGGCGGGCATCCTGGAGGTTCAAACTGCACGCCAGGCAGTGTTTTTCAAGCGGGCAGGAATGGCAGCGGGGATCCCTGGGCAGGCACACCGTTGCGCCCAGGTCCATCCACGCCTGGTTATAATCGCCCGCCCGCCCTGGTGGCAGGTGCTCCTCGGCAAGGCGCCACAAGCGCCGGGTGCCGGCAGGAGAGTCAACCGGCTCGCTTACATCGTGAACCCGGGCGAGCACGCGCTTGATATTGCCATCCAGCGCCGCCGCATCCACGTTGTATGCGATGGAGGCGATCGCCGCCGCGCTGTAGCGCCCGATGCCGGGCAGGCTTTGCAGGGCTTTCAGGTCGTCGGGGACCCTGCCGCCGTGGCGCGCCACGATCACTGCGGCGGCGGCATGAAGGTTCCTGGCACGGCGGTAATATCCGAGCCCCTCCCAGACCCTCAGCACATCCTGTTCGCTGGCTGCCGCCAGGTCTGCCAGGGTCGGGAAGCGTTCCATCCAGCTTGTGAAATAGGGGATGACGGTCTCCACCCGGGTCTGCTGGAGCATGACCTCAGAGACCAGGGTGGCATAAGCATCCACCACCCCGCGCCATGGCAGGTGGCGGCTGTTGTGCTGGTACCAATCCAATAATTTTCTTGCCAGGGGGTCCACGGGTTCACGACCGGCGTCAGCCGGAGCAGGCATTAGAATTGAAAACTGCCGCGCACCGGAACTATCTTGCAGGCGTAATTGCGCACGAAGGCAGCCAGTTTATCATGCAGGTCGGTCCAGCCTTCAGAGGCGATCGTGCTGCGGGCTGCCTCCAGGGATGCCGCCACCACGCTCACCTGGATCTGTGGATACTCCCCCCAGACCGTTGCCCAGGCATCCGAGGGCTGCAAGCCCAGGCGCTGGATGCCTGGCACGAATTCTCCCAGGATGAACTCAAAATAATCCTGTTCGTGTTCAGGCGCAATGTCCCAGGTGAGCAGCAACTTCACGGGTGCGTCCAAGCGGTCATTCCTTCTGGTAATTCAAGACGATGACCCTGGTCTCATCCGGCAGGGAGGAACGGCTGACCTTCAGCGAAGGGACCGATTCAGCCTCATGCAAGCCCATCTCCTTCAGAAACTTCTCGAGGTGGTCAAGCGGCACCTTGGAGGCGGGTGTATGGTAATGCATGGGAATGACGATGCCCGGTTCCAGCAGGCTGACCACTTCCGCTGCCTTGGCAGCGTTCAGGCTGCCCCCAGCGCCCACCGGTACCAGCGCCACATGCACGGTTCCCAGGGCTTCGATCTCTGCCTGGGTGGGCACCGATCGCAGGTCGCCCAGGTGGGCAACGGTGATGCCCATGTAATCGAAAACATACAACGTGTTGCGTGGTCTCTCGCCGGCTTTTTTCCCCGCCCCATCGGTCTGGACGCCGGTGATGAACACGCCGCCGATCTCGAACTCCCCCGGACCATCGATGACATGACTTGTTCCCTTCACTGCGCTGGTGAGGTTGTGCCCGGGAGCATCATGGCTGACCGT
>JBFYSG010000042.1:0-5283 GCA_041301835.1 Chloroflexota bacterium
TATCCGTTGCCGTAGAATACCGCCTGCGGGTCACCGATGACGACGGCATCCGGCATCCAGCGGCGGAGGTGGCGTGTCACTTCGCGGCGTAAAGCGAGGCTTGGTTCCAGTTCACCGTCCGGGTAGTGCAGGAAGACGGTCTCCTGGATGCCAAGCCGGGCGCAGGCGGCGGTCTGTTCCGCCTCACGGATGGATGCCAGTACGGGCTTGTAATCCGCGCCGTGCGAGGTTTCGTTACTGCCCGATTCGCCGCTGGTGACGATAATGGAGAGGATCTGACAACCCTGGCGCGCCCAGAGTGCCAGGAGACCGGCAACGGTGAATTCCTGGTCATCCGGGTGGGCGTGGATGGATACCGCCTTGGTTGGCATGAAATCTGCACTTCCCATGCCGGTGATTTTACGCGATTGTGGGAGCACCCATAAGGGATGTTCCTGCTGGTAGCCACGCTGGCGCAAGGGAGGTACAATCTGGTCACTTATCCCCGGGTGTGCGCCGGAAAAGCACGACCTGCCCCGCGCATGGCTCGGTCAATCAAGGAGAATTATATGACCATCATTCTGGATGGAAGCAAACTGACGGTGGATACGCTGACCTCGATCGCACGCGATGGGGAGAAAGTGGCACTTGCCCCTGACGCGCTGGAACGGATCAAGGTCTGTCGGAGTATGCTGGAAGAGAAACTCGCTGCCAGGGAGATCATGTACGGCACGAATACCGGCATCGGTGAATTTTCTGAGAAAATATTGACCGACGAACAGGTGCAGGAGTTCCAAAAATACCTGATCTACAACCACGCTGCCGGCATCGGCGAACCTCTGCCTATCGAACAGGTGCGCGGGGCAATTGCCGGGCGGATCAATGTGCACGCGCACGGCAATTCAGGATGCCGTCCCGAGATCACGCTGACGCTGGTGGAGATGCTCAATCGCGGGGTGACACCGGTGGTATGCAATAAAGGCTCGGTGGGCGCTTGCGGGGACCTGGCGCCGATGGCACAGGCAATGTTGTTGTTGATGGGGGAAGGCGAGGCATTCTTGCGGCAGGAGGGTAAGGGTTCCGGGGTGGAGCGTTTGACCGGCGCCGAGGCAATGAAGAGAGCCGGGATCGTGGTCCCCGGGCTGCAGGCGCGTGACGGGCTGGCAGCCATCAATGGCTCGAATCTGCTGACTGCCATGTCTGCCATTCACCTCCACGACATGCACCGCTTCCTGAAACAGGCGGAGATCGCCGCCGCGATGACGATCGAAGCCCTGCTGGGGAACATGAAGCCCTATTCTGCCCAACTGCACGAACTGCGCGGCTTCCGGGGCGCAGTGACCAGCGCTGAAAACCTGCGCAAGGTCATGGCAGGCTCGGACCTGATGAGCGGGAAGGTGAAGACCAAGGTGCAGGATGCCTATTCGATGCGTTCCACCCCGCAGGTCATCGGTGCTGCCCGCGACGCGCTGGCGTATGCCCTCTCCCAGGTCGAGATCGAACTGAACGGTGTCGGCGATAACCCGATCTTCATCCCCGACCAGAAATTGACCCTGACAGGCGCCAATTTCCAGGGATCCCCGGTTGGGCTGCCTATGGATATGGCGGGCACGGCGATCACGATGGTATGCGTGCTGGCGGAGCGAAGACTGAACCGCCTGACCAACCCGGCTCTGAGCGCGGGTTTGCCCGATTTCCTGGCGCACGAACCCGGCTTTTATTCCGGCTTGATGCTAAGCCAATACACCGCTGACCACCTGATCGTGGAACAGCGCATCTTGAGCGCACCGGCATCGATCCAGTCGATCCCTGCCGCCGCCGACCAGGAGGATTTCGTCTCCATGGGCATGAACACTGCCTTGAAGAACGGGCAGATCCTTGATAATGCCTACGGCGTACTGGGGATCGAACTGATGGCAGCCGCCCAGGCGCTGGACTTCCGGACCTTCACGCCGGGCAAGGGTGTGCAGAAAGCCCGCGAGGTGATCCGGCGGCATGTGAAGCACCTGGACGTGGATCGACCTCTGTACCCGGACCACAATGCCATGAAAAACCTGGTCCGATCCGGTGAGATCCTGGATGAAGTGGAGCGAGCGATCGGACCCTTGTCGGAATGACGCCCGGTCAGCCCTCTACGCACACGAAGGAACCTAGCATGCCTAAACTCTCGCAGTTGACCCGCTCATCGATCCTGATCGCTGCTTTCTTCATGATCGATAAAGCGCTGGCATTCGTTAAATCCATGCTCTTCAATAAGATCGTCGGGTTGGAGGGCATGGGCATCTTCGCAGCCTCCAACAACATCCCCGATTACCTCTCGGCACTGCTCTCGGGCGGAGCCTTGGGCATGGCGTTCATACCGGTGCTGCGCGAATACCTGGACCGCCAGGGTCACAAGGCAGCCTGGGACTTGTTCGCGCGCGTCGTGAACCTGGCATTCCTGCTCACAGCAGCCCTTTCGGTGGTCATCATCCTGCTTGCTGATCCGCTGGTACGGTATGTGATTGTTCCGCATTTCACACCGGAGAACCAGGCGCTGACCGCCGGGCTGATGCGCCTGGACCTGCTGGCGATCCTGCTCTTCTCGATCAGCGGGCTGGTCATGTCTGGTCTCCAGGCGAACAAGCATTTCCTGCTCCCGGCGCTGGCGCCCATCCTGTACAACCTGGGGCAGATCTTCGGCGTTACCATCCTGACGCCAAGCGAGAGCCTGCATATCGGCAGCCTCAGCCTGCCTGCCTTTGGGCTGGGCCTTTACGGTATGGTCTACGGGGTCATCCTCGGGGCGAGCCTGCACCTGCTGATCCAGGTCCCGGGATTGATCCGTTATCATTTCCACTGGCGACCGGTCATCGGTATCCGGACGCCGGGAGTCACCCGGGTGCTTATCCTTCTCTGGCCCCGGGTCTTAACCATGGCTTGCATCCAGGGATATTACGTGGCGCGCGACAACCTGGCTTCACGGTACGGCGGGGAAGGCGTAGGCGCACTCAATCTCGGTTGGACGATCCAGCAGGTGCCCGAGACGGTGATCGGCACCGCCATTGCCATTGCCCTGCTGCCGACCCTGGCGGAATATATCAATGCCGGTCAGATCGGGCAATTCCGCGAGACCGTCAATCGGGCGCTGCGGGTGATGCTTGCATTATGCCTGCCTGCGGCAGCCCTGCTGGCAGTTGGCGTCCGTCCCCTGGCAGAAGCGTTTTTCGGTTTTGAAAGCGCCCACCTGGACCTGGTGACCTTCTGCACCTGGGCGTTCCTGTTCGGTTTACTCGGGGATGCCTGGCTGGAGACAGCGGTACGCTCCTATTATGCCAACCAGAACACGCGCACCCCGCTGGTGGCGGCTTTTCTGCAGGTGATCGGATTCGTCCTGCTGGCATGGCTGCTCTCCGGTTGGATCGGTCTGCCCGGCATCCCGCTTGCCGCCGCGATCGCCTATACCACGCAGGCTCTGGTGCTGCTGGCGCTCTTGAACCGCAAATTCCCCGGTCTGCTTGTCATGGGCAGCACCCTGCCGCGCGCGCTTGCCGCCGCGGTTCTGGGCGGATCGATCGCCTTCCTGGGTGTGAATTTCCTGCCCCTTTCACCAGTCGTGGCAGCAATGATCGCCCTCTCTGTGGGAGGACTGGCAGTATTACCATTAATATGGTCGGAGATCCGCCTGCTCGTCCGCCTGTGAACATGGGGTATAATCGCCGCCATGTCTGAATCTTCAATAAACGATACACAACCGGGGAACAAAGCTGGCAGGGAGCCATCGAAATATGATGAACCCAATACCCAGCCCGTAACACCTGTGATAAGTGGGAAGCGTTTTCCGCGCTGGCTGGTGGCAGTCCTCTTTGTGCTTGTGCTGGTATTGGGTGCTCTGGCGGGTTACGGATCGGGCATGGGGCAGCGCGCCGGCGCCAAAAAGACCCAGGTTTCCAGCCAGTTGCAGGAACAGTTCGACCTGGGTGTGCAAAAAATGGAAGCCGGTCAGTATGACCTGGCGAAAAGCCACTTTGATTTCATTATCGAACACGATCCGGGTTTCCCGGGGATAACGGATGCTTACGCCGACCTGCTGCTGCGTATGCAGACATCGCCGACACCCACATTATCTCCAACCCCCTCGATCACCCCCACACCGGACCTGCGCGGCGTGGAAGCGATCTATGCCAACCTCCGCAGCGCACTGACTGACCGTGCCTGGGATACCGTGCTCATCCATCTCGACAGCCTGCGGAAGACAGATCCAACCTATCGCAGCGCGGAGGTTGACGGGTGGTATTACCTTGCCCTGCGCATGCGCGGGGTGGGGAAGATACTCCTGCAGGAGGGTGAAACCTGTCCGGATATCAACCTGGAGGGCGGCATCTACGACCTGACCCTGGCGGCGCGCTTCGGCACGCTGGATTCCGTGGCGGAAGGATTGCGCACTTACGCACGGTTGTATATCATCGGCGCCAGTTACTGGGACCAGGACTGGGCGGAAGCCCAGGCGATCTTCGACCAGGTGCGGGCGGGCAATCCCAACCTGCGGGATACCTCCTGCATGACGGCAACCGAGCGCTGGCGTTACGCCACGATCAAGCGGGCGGAATTACTGATGGCAGCGGGGGATTCGTGCGGCGCGGAAGAACAGTTCAACCTGGCATTCACCATCGCCAGCGACAAGAACGCAGAATTCTATCCCACTGCCACCGAAAACTCCATTGCCTGTGATGGTGGTGAAGATAATGGCGGAGGCGAGGAACCCACCCAGGATTGGTGGTCTACCGAGACACCCACGCTTGAGTCTACGCCGACAGAGGCACAAATAACACCATAAGAATGATCCCGCCCGGCTTTGGCGCCACCTGGTTTGCTCGTATCTACTCGCATGAACGAATACCTTGATCTTGCCCGCCTGGGAAAGAACGACTGGTGGCGGTTCCTGCTTGCCGTCCTGGTTATCTTCGTTGCATGGCAGTTGGTTGGGGCGGCACCGACCGTCCTGCTGCTATTGTGGATCATGCTGGATGGCGATCCGGATACGCTGGTAACAACCGAGGGGGGTTTCCGGGGGGTGGATGTCAATCTCAGTTTCACGGTGATGATGCTGGCGTCCGTGGCGTTCGTGGGTGGTATCTTCCTGGCGATCCGCTTTCTGCACCAGCGCAGGTTCCTGACCCTGGTGACCCCCCGGCGAAGCCTGGACTGGCGCCGTTTCCTGCAGGGATTCTCCGCCTGGTTCGTACTCTGTGCGGCAATCGGTGGTTTGGAAGCCCTGCTCTACCCGGGGCGATACGTTTTCAGCCTGGACCCTGTCCGTTATTT
>JBFYSG010000043.1:0-4591 GCA_041301835.1 Chloroflexota bacterium
ACACCATAACGTTGGCTTAATGGTTATTCCTCTCCGCAACAGACAAACTTGAGCGGTATTCACTCTTACTGGTAGATCAATCCTGGAGCAATGGTGGAACTGAGACGGTATACAAACAAGCGATACCTGGAAGCGCTGACCCAAAAGGTGCTGGTCTTCGACGGCGCAATGGGAACCAGTTTACAACAGCAGGGGCTGAGTGCGGCAGATTTCGGGGGTGAACAATACAACGGGTGCAACGATTTCCTCACAATCACCTCCCCCCAAGCGGTTGAACAAGTTCACCGCTCCTTTCTGGAGGCGGGTGTCGATGTTCTTGAAACGAACACCTTTCGGGCAAACCGCCTGACCCTGGCAGAGTACGGCCTGGCAGACCGAACAGATGAGATCAACCAGGCTGCAGCCTTATTGGCGCGCCGTCTTGCGGACGAGTACACCACCCGATCTGGTCAGCCGCGTTTCGTCGCGGGTGCCATGGGGCCAACGGGCAGGCTTCCATCAGCGGGTGACCCGGAGCTGTCGAACATCACTTTCGATGAACTTGCAGATGTCTTCTGCCAGCAGGCAGCCGGCCTTATCGCGGGTAATGTTGACCTATTATTGCTGGAGACCTCACAGGACATCCTGGAGGTCAAGGCTGCCATTGCAGGGATCATGAATGCCTTCCAGACCAACGATGTGTGGCTGCCTCTCCAGGTGCAGGTCACGCTGGATACCACCGGGAGGATGCTGCTTGGCACCGACATCCAGGCAGTAATGACCATCCTGGAAGACTTGCCCATCGATGTGATCGGTTTGAATTGCTCCACCGGCCCCGAGCACATGCGCGAACCGATCCGGTTGCTGGGGGAGGCCTCCCGTCTGCCGATCTCGTGCATCCCCAACGCCGGGCTGCCGTTGAACGTGGATGGCAAGGCGGTCTATCCGCTGGAACCCGAGCCATTTGCGGCCTCCCTGCTCGAATTCGTGCAGAAAAACCATGTCTCTGTGGTCGGAGGATGCTGTGGTACGACCCCTGCCCACATGCGTTTGCTGGTTGAGAAGATGCATGGTGTCCAGGCTGAAAGGCTGATTCCCGATGTGACCCCACGGCTGGCCTCGGGAATCCGCGCCATGGATATGAAACAGGAACCTCCTCCATTCCTGATCGGGGAGCGCTGCAATGCCCAGGGCAGCCGCCAGTTCAAGCACCACCTGCTGGCTGAAGACTGGGATGCTATCCTGGGAGTAGCCCGGGCACAGACTGACAACGGGGCGCATGGGCTGGATCTCTCGGTGGCGGTCACGGAACGAAGTGATGAACCATTCCTTATGCGCCAGGTGGTTCGCACCTTGGTGGCAGGCGGCATCGATGTTCCCCTGGTGATCGACAGCACGGAAGTGGAGGTCGTAGAAGCGGCATTGAAAGCCGCACCGGGGCGCTGCCTGATCAACTCGACCCATCTCGAAGGCGGGCGGGAAAAACTCGACCAGGTATTCGACCTTGCCAGGCGACAGAATGCCGCGGTCATTGTCCTGACCATCGACGAGAATGGCATGGCGAAGACCCGCCAGCGCAAGGTGGAGATCGCCCACCGCATCCATGAGATCGCGGTCAAGGAGCACGGACTTTCTCCCTCGGACCTGGTCTTTGATGCCCTGACCTTCACGTTGGCAACTGGAGAGGCGGAGTTCGCAGAAGCAGCCATCGAAACCATTGAGGGCATCCGCCTGATCAAGATGGAATTACCAGGTGTACTGACCTCGCTGGGAGTTTCCAACCTTTCCTTTGGGCTGGCAGCCCATGCAAGACCGACACTAAACTCGGTCATGCTTTACCATTGTGTCAAGGCTGGGCTGGACATGGCGATCGTCAACCCTGCCCATGTTCGACCCTACGTTGAGATCGACGTGCACGAGAGGGAACTGGCCGAGGACTTGATCTTCAACCGCCGCGCAGATGCCTTGCAGCGTTATATCGAGCATTTCTCGTCACAGGAAGCGGTTGATTCCAGCGGTGGAGAGGCGGATGCCACCGTCGGGATGAGCATCTCCGAGCGCCTGCACTGGCGCATCCTCTCTCACCACAAGGATGGCATCGAGGCGGATGTGGATGCGCTCATCACCGAGAAGCGCGAACCTGGCGGAGTAGATGGGCATGCAGCCGCAGTCGATGTACTTAATACCGTGCTGCTGCCGGCGATGAAGGAAGTTGGTGACAGGTTCGCTGCCGGGGAGTTGATCCTGCCGTTCGTTCTGCAGTCTGCCGAGGCGATGAAGAAAGCGGTCACGCGCCTCGAGAACTACCTGGAGAAGCGGGAAGGGGTAAGCAAGGGACGGGTCGTGCTGGCGACGGTCTACGGGGATGTACATGACATCGGTAAGAACCTGGTGAAGACCATCCTAGCTAACAATGGATATGAGGTGATCGACCTTGGAAAGCAGGTACCGGCAGAGACGATCATCACCCGGGCTGTGGAGGCGAACGCCACAGCCATCGGGCTCTCGGCTTTGCTGGTCAGCACGTCAAGGCAGATGCCGCTCATCCTCGCAGAACTGCACCGGCGCGGCATAGACATCCCGGTCCTGATCGGCGGGGCAGCCATCAATCGCCGTTTCGGACGACGTATCCTTTTCCAGGAAAATGGTGAAACCTTCGGCGCCGGTGTCTATTACTGCAAGGATGCTTTTGAAGGCCTGGAGACGATGGAGCAGTTGATCGTTCCGCAAAAAAGGGAAGCGCTTCGCAGCCGCGTGCAGAAAGAAGCCGAGATGGAGGCGTCTCACCGCCAGGAAGGTAGTATTCTGGAGGGAAAAGTTCGCTCATCGGTGGTACCTGATCCACTTCAGTTGCCTAAGAGCCTGGGGCAGCGCATTGTCCTCGACATGCCTCTGGAGGCGATCTTCACGTATCTGAATATAAATGAGTTGTACCGCCTCTCCTGGGGAGCCAAGAACGCCCACGGCGCGGATTGGGAGCGGATCAAAAAGGATTTCGATAGCCGGCTGCGAAAGATGAAGAAGGAAGCACTGCGCGAGGGCTGGTTGAAACCACAGGCGGTTTATGGCATTTTTCCCTGCCAGGCTAAAGGGAACGACTTGATCGTCTATGATCCCGCCTCAGCGGGTCAGGATGGCAGTCTCCTGCAGCGGTTCACATTCCCTCGGCAATCCGGTTCGGATCATCTGGCGCTCAGTGATTACTTTGCATCGGCCGAATCCAATCGCATGGACGTGGTTGCATTCCAGGTCGTTACGGTCGGCGCAAAGGCGACCGAACGCTTTGACCGGCTCCAGTCGGAGTCGAATTTCTCAGAAGCTTATTTCGTCCATGGGCTGGCGGTACAGACCGCGGAGGCGACGGCTGCTTATTTGCATGACCACATCCGCCGAGAACTGGGCATCCCCAAAGAGCGCGGCAAGCGCTACTCGTGGGGTTATCCCGCCATCCCTGAGCTTGAGGAGCATCGCAAGGTTTTCGATCTCCTGCCTGCGGTGGAGGAGGTGCTCGGGATGACGTTAAGCCCGGCTTTCCAACTGATCCCTGAGCAGTCGACCGCGGCGTTGATCGTCCACCACGCACAGGCGAAGTACTACACGTTGGGCGAAAGCCGCGTGGATCAATTACTACCCAAGGCTGGCAATGACATCGCTGCTTGAAAGACTGGCACAGCCGAAACCGCTCATGGCGGATGGCGCCATGGGAACCCTGCTGCATGGGAAACATCCTGTGGCATGTCTCGACCTGCTCAACCTGACCCAGCCAGACCTGGTGAGCGACATCCATCGTCAGTATATAGAGGCAGGAGCCCAGGTGGTGCTGGCGAACACTTTCGGCGCCAACCGGTTCAAACTCGGCAGTCACGGGCTTGAAGGAAAATTGGAAGAGATCAACGTGGCCGGCATCAACCTGGTTCGTTCCCAGGCAGCCAGATCCAAAGGGGAGATCTTTGTTGCCGGGGATGTGGGTCCCCTGGGGGTGCGCCTTTCCCCTTATGGGCGTGTTCAGCGACCGGAAGCACATTCGGCTTTCAGGGAGCAGATCGGTTTCCTGGCGAAAGCGGGAGCGGACTTGATCGTCATCGAGACCATGACCGACCTGGTGGAAACGCTTGAAGCCGTATCCGCAGCCCGTAGTATATGTGATCTACCTGTGGCAGCCTGCATGACATTCACTCGCGACGATCTTACCCTGTTGGGCGATGCGCCTGCCAAGGTGGCGCGCGATCTACAGGCAGCGGGAGCTGATATTGTGGGCGTAAACTGCTCAGGCGGACCGGCACAGTTGGCCCGCATCCTGAGGCAGATGCGCCAGGCATTGGAGGTTGGACCGCAACGTAAAACCCCCCATCTTTGGGTGAAACCCAATGCCGGCTGGCCTGAAAACATTGGTGGACGGGTGTTGTATGCCGCCGGACCTGAGTATTTTGCAGATTTCGCGCTTGACTTTTGGAAATTCGGCGCCAAGGTCATCGGTGGTTGCTGCGGAACCACCCCGGAGCACATTGCTGCCATGCGTAGGAGCCTGGATGCCCACCCCTCCACGACTATTGAACCCCTGGTTAACACCGGATCAAAGAATGATGAAAAATTTATCCCGGAGATCGGAAGA
>JBFYSG010000044.1:0-7023 GCA_041301835.1 Chloroflexota bacterium
GCTTCCAGAAACGGATGAACAGGGCAAGCGGCAGGAGCAGCGCCAGCGGGTAGGCGTTCAACTTGGAGGCGATCGCCATGCCGTACGCCAGCCCGAACAGCAGGCTGAACCACAGCACCGGCGAGCGCAGGATCTCACGCCACGTCCTGCCGCGCGCCGGCAGTGCTTCAGCCTCCACGCCGGGCGGGTCCTTGCAGACGACCAGTTCGACCGCGAAATAGACCGCCAGGGTCATGAAGGTGACGGCAAAATTATCGGTGGTGAAGAAATGCGATTGCTGGATCTGCATCACCGCCAGGGCGGAAAAAGCCGCCGCCAGCAGGGCAACCCGCCGCCCGTAGAGGCGCGCCACGATCAGGTAGAGCATGAACACGGTGATCAGGTCCGCCGCCGCCGATAGTTGGCGCCCGAACAATTTCAGGTTCCCCAGTTGATCGCCCCACTCTGCCAGGTAGCGGACGATGAACACCGGCAGCGTGCCGTAGACAAAGGCATTGTGCCCGCGGTTCTGCGGGTTGAGCGGGGAACAGGCGGTGTCGAAGTAGCCACCCCATTCGGCGCAATCCGTGAAAGTTTCCGGGTATGCCGCGCGCCAGGGTTCCGAGGCGGTTGTCGGCGCGGGACCGAGTGTATCCGCCTGTGTACCGATCGGCGCAATGTTATAGGTCACCGAGGTGACCGATAATTCATCCGGGTGCTGGTGCTCCAGGTCGCCCCAGTCGCTTCCCGTGAAGCGCAGGAGCGCCGCCAGCACCAGGACCAGCGCCAGCAGTCCATCGTACAGCCAGGGGTGTTTGATCTTGGAAGTCTCCATAAATATCCGTGGTTCCCGCACTCATTCCTCCGGCAGGACAAAGTAGATGAGGAAATCCTTGCCTTCCAGACCGGTCGCGGAGGTGAAACGGCTCCAACTGCCTTCCGGATAGAGTTCCTCCAGGGTTGTCCTGCCGGATTCATCCTCGACGTTGACAATGAACAACTTCGGTCCGCCGAATTCGAGCGTGGTCGCCAGGTTCTCGGGCCAGACCCCGAAATCGCGGTTGGGGATGCCCGCCCAGACGCCCGGCAGGCGCGTATCGACCCAGTGGGGATAGGGAACGATCCAGACCGTGTCGGTCGTGCCGTAGGTGATGCCGAACTGCTTGATGACCGCGCCCATCTCGGACGAATTCCATGCCCCACTGTCGAACTGGCGGGCAAACTGGTTGAAGACCAGGTCATAGTTCTGCACGGCAGAGACGCCCACCAGCAGCAGCGCCAGGCACCACGCCAGCACCTGCCCGGCGCGCCCGGCAAGCCGGGAGCGGATGCCGCTCCACAAGCCATCGAACGCCAGGGCGACGATCAGGAAGACCGGGATCATGGCACCCCCCGCCCGGTTGAGCGCCGGATTCTCACCCGGAAAAGCAAGCGAGAGAATGGATGGCATCTGCAGCATCGGGACGGCGACCAGCAGGAACAGGTCCTCCCAGTTGCGCCTGCGGATGTAGCGCACCATCAGCAGCACAACCCCGGCAAGGAACAGGGCGCCCGAGACGATATCCAGCGCCGGTCGATGCGTGATCGAATGGACCCAGATCTCGCCATCATCCCAGTTGAACATCTTGAGCGCGTTCCACAGGTTGGACAGGAAGACCTGCCAGGCTGGTGCCGGCAGAGGCGCTTCCACCGTGCCCAGGCGGCTGAACGCCCGGTAGCCGAACAGGTCCGGGAATTCCAACCAGAAGCGCAGCAGCGGAAGGAAAAGGATCAACGCCGCCAGCGACAACAGCACCAGCCAGGAGAAAACCTGCACCCGCATCCCCCTGGACCTGGCGTGGATAAGGAACAATCCCACCGCGATCACAACCAGGAACGGCAGGATGCGGATGGGGCTGTAACCGTGCAAGCCGATGCCCAGGGCTATGCCCGCGGCGATGAAATCATTGCGGCTGAAATTGCGCATGCCCCGCAGCAGGTAATACAGGGTCGGGGCGGCAAAGAGCGGGTAGAGCGGGAAGCGCAATCCGTCACGGGCAATGACATTGGGCCAGTAGGCGATGCCGGCGAACAGCAATGCCAGCAGTGCCACGCGTTTCCCACCCAGTTCTTTGCCAAGCAGGTAGATATACGGCAGGGTCGCCAGACCACAGATAACCGTCCCGATCTTCAGACTCAGGAAGGACAAGCCCGTGCCGAACAGCCACGCCACAACGACCGTCAGGTACATCTGGATGGCTTCCCGACCGGTGTTGCGCGGGAAGAAGATGCTTGCCTGCCCCTGGGTGACCTCGTACACATCCAGGATCTTCTCAGCGTGGTCGCTGAACGGCTCGGAGGGGATAGCGTTGAGGGCATAGGCGCGGAAGAAGACCACCAGCGCGACCACCACCAGCAGGAGCAGGGTGCCGCGCGTGATGGGCAGGTTCCACGAGTCACGCCGCAGAAAGCCCACGGCGCGCTTCAAGAAGGACGGACGGTCATGGGCGGGCATCCAGAACGCCCAGAGGAAACACGCCAGCGCGGTCAGCCACAGGGCAAGGTTTAAAAGCGTGAACTGGTTGCCGCCCAATGCCATGAAGGCGATAATGGAGAAGATGACCGTCAGCACCAGCGGGATGATGCGGATGCGCTGCACCCGGGCGCCGATGCCTGCCTGCGCTGCCGCCTGCAGATCCGTCTGGTGCAGGTCCGCCAGGTCCCACTCCCCGCGCAGGTTCGCCAGCACCAACCATGCCAACCCGATGCTGTACAGGATCAAGCCGGGGGTTGCGCTGCGTGTGGGCGAAGGCTCAAAGGTCCACTGGGCGAGCAGGATGAAGACCAACGCCAGGAGCGAACGCCAGGGAAAGGCTTTCAGACTGGGAGCCTGACGGGCAGGCATCACCTCGGCTTCCACCTGGCTTGCAGCTGCCTCGGGTTCCACACCGGTCACCAGCGCGGAAACCGCCAGCGCCGCGATCGTCTCCGACGCGGGTGTCCCCGGCGCGGGTGTCCCCGGCACAGGTGTCTCCGGCTTCTCCACCGCGGGCAGGCGGATGCGCCCGGCGCGCTGCCAGAATTTCACCTTGGATTTTAGATAGTCAAGCAGGCTGGGTTCTTCCATAGATTATTCCGGGTTTCCTCGTCTACGGGTGAATTATAGTGCCCCGGTTCCACGCCTGGCAATGAGGATGAGGCTCTCCCCCCATTGTAGCGGCAAAAAGGGGATTCCGGTAACCGCCTGGATCCCGCCCGGGAGACCAAAGAACAATTTCTGGAGTACAGGCGGCACCCTGCGCACATAGGGCACATCCCAGAAACCATCCGAAAAGAGGCGCACAGGCTCAAAACCAACCTGCCTGACCCCTGCCAGCCATTCCTGCGGTGGACGCAGCGAGATATGGGTCGGATCCTGGTAACCGATCCAGCGCGCACCCTTCCACGGCTTGAGCAGGGATGCCAGGTTCGGCGTGGCTAGGATCAGGATGCCGCCCGCGGCGGTAACACGGCTGACCTCCGCCAGCGCCCGTTCCGGATGTGCCAGGTGCTCGACGACATGCTTGATGATGACCGCATCAAAGCTCCCGCTGGCAAAGGGCAGTTCTTCGGCACTCGAGGCAAGATGACTGCTGCCACCTGCCACCTGCCGGGAGCGTTCCAACGCCCAGGGGTTGACATCCGCGGCAAAGGTCTTGAAATGACCCTCCAACTGCCCCACCAGGTGACCCAACCCCGAGCCGATCTCCAGCAGGCGCCCACCGCGGCGTGCATGACGGCGGGCAAGGATGGCGTAAAAGCGGTTCGACCACCAGTACTGGCTGAAGCGGTCGAAGGACACATGCTCGTAGGTGTTGGTGGAAAAATACTGCTCGTCGAAGGGCATGCGGGTCAGTGCCTCATTTGCGGCGCGCCAGGTAGAAGGTGAAGGTCCCGTCCTCCACCGGCGCATGCGATGCGTGCGGGCGGACGATCCTGGCAGTCAGCCACAGGTTCCAATCGTTCCGGGCTAAGATCCAGCGTCCGGTCAGTTTGCGCGCCACCAGCGCGGGCAAGCCGAAATAATGACCCCACTCCAGCACGCGCATGGCAGCCGGTGAAAAATAATGCCAGTGTTTTTCCAGGTCGAACCCGGCGGCGGAAAGCCTCGCCTGCCATATCGCGGGCGGGTCGGCGTGCGCCACGCGCGAGATGCGCCGGAACCAGTTGACGTAACCCCTGCCCAGCAGGCGCCCAAGTGATAGTTCGCTCAGGTAGCGCTCGTTGGGCACGCAAAAATAGAACGGTGCGCCGGGTTTCAGGAGCCGCCCGATCTCCGCCAGGACAGCCTCCACCGGTTGGATATGCTCGAGCACCGAATTGCTGAACGCCGAGGCGAAGACGCCATCTGCGAACGGGGCACGTGCCCCATCCGCCTCGACCAGCAGCCTGTAGGCGCGCCGGGTACCTGCCTCCTGGATGGGCGCATGCCAGGGGTCAAGGCCGACATCGATGCGCCGATCGAAGGTGAGCGAGGCGAAATGACCGTCGCCGCAGCCCACGTCCAGCACCGGTGCGGGCAGGTCCAGGTCCTGATAGACAGCCGCCTCCACCGCCCGGATCAGGGCACGGAAGTAGGGCAGGTCGCGCAGGTGGAGTTGGAGGAAATCTTTCATAATTCGGGTATGGGCACGATATATCCTGCCCTTTCGGTCACTTCATCAATTTCGTAAAAAGGTCTTCGTATTCCTGCGCCACAGTCTCGGGGTCGTATAGACGCGCCAGCGCAGCGGTGTCGCAGTGATATATCTCTTTATCCGCAATAACTTCGAGCAGGGCCTCGGCCAGCGCGGACGAGTCGCCGATCGGCGCCACCTTGCCCATGGCGTGCATTTGCACCGGGCGGCGGACACCAGGCAGCGCCGAAGCCACGCACGGGATGTTGTTCATCATCGCCTCCACCTGCACCAGCCCGAAGGCTTCGGTCGAGTTCAGGGATGGAACAGCCAGCACATCCATGTTAGGGTAGAAAGCAGCGAGTTGCTGCTGGCTGAGACTACCCAGGAATTTCCAGCTGCCCATCTCCTCATATTTCTTAATGCGCGGCATCAGCCTGTCAGCGTACGCCTGTTCGCCCATCACATTCTGGTATTGACCTGCAAACAATACCCGCGCTTGTGGATATTTCTCAAGGACAGCAGGCAGCGCATCGAGCAGGACCTCAACCCCTTTCTCGGCAGCCAAACGCGTCGGCACCATCCCAATCACAGGACGCTGATCAGGGATCCCATGTTCAGCAGCAAAAGACTCGATTGCTCCCGGCTTGGCAGGTAGAAGTTCTACAGGTGGCAGGATGGGTGTTAACTTATTCTTGTAACGAGCAAGGTAGGGAGAATGGTCTGCATAGTCCTGAGTGTAGGTCACAATGTGATCCGCAAGGATCCCAGCCATGTTGTCCTGGAATTTGACAACTAAATTGACAATACGATTAAACCATCCGGGGGGCAGATGTAAATCGCAGTGGTAGGTCAGCACCGCCGGCTTGCCGAACAGCCTGGCACGCAGCGCCACCCCGGGGGCATCGAACTGGGGCAGGTGCATCTGGACGACATCGTTCTGCCAGACCAGGCGGGTGGCGGTCAAGCCGAAGGTCGGGGCAAGCACTCCTTTGCTGATACGCAGTGCCACCGGCACGCGCACCACGCGCACACCGTCCAGCATCTCCTGGCGCGGCAGTGACTTGTCATACTGCGTGGTCATCACCGTCACCTGGTGCCCGCGCCGGGCAAAGGCGCGCGCCAGCCGCTCGGCATAGATGGTCAAGCCGGAGGTGTGTGGTCGGTAATAGGTCAGGACGGTCAGGATGCGCATATCAGCAAGTTTCGCAGTAGACCTGACCCGAAGCGCAACCGGGGCATTCCAACTGCAGGGTGGCATGCAGGATCTTGTATTTATCTGCCAGCATGGCACTGATGGCAGACTGCACCTGCGCTCCCTGGCTGATGGTCACATCCTCAATGATGATGTGCGCCGAGAGCGTACGCATGGCTTGATTGAGCGACCAGACATGCAGGTCGTGTACCCCCCGCACCCCGGGGATGACCTTGAGATCGCGCACCAGGGCATCCATGTCGATGTCCGCCGGGGTGGATTCCATCAGGATATGCACCGACTCGCGCACGATGCCCCAGGCATTCCACAGGATCAGCACGCCGATGAACATGCTGACCAGTGGATCGATCCAGTTGGCGCCGGTGAAACGGATGATGATCCCGGCGATGACTGCCCCGATGGTGGAGAGCACGTCGCCCATCAGGTGCAGGAAGGCGCTCTTGAGGTTGAGGTCATTCTCCGCCCCGCGTCGCACCAAAAGGGCTGTCACCAGGTTGACCGCCACCGCCGCCGCGCCCACCCAGATGAGCGTGCCGGCTTCCACCTGCGGGGGGTTCATGATGCGGCGGACGGCTTCATAGAAAATGCCCACGGCGATCAGCACCAGGGTGGTCGAATTGACCAGTGCCACCAGGATGCCGGCGCGGTGATACCCATAGGTCTTGCCGGCATGCGCCGGCTTGGTCGTGATCCAGACCGCCCACCAGGTGAGACCCAATGCCAGCACATCGGTGAAATTATGGGCGGCATCGGTCAGCAGCGCCAGCGAATTGGAAAGGATGCCCGCTGTCACCTCAAGGATGACGAACAGCAAGGTGATGACAAGCGAGAGCGCCAGGCGGCGCGCCGCGTGGCGGTTCAGGTCTTGGAATGAGTGATGGTCGTGAGCCATGACAAGGCTGGATTATAACCCAGGGAATGAAAACTTCCGAGGACGCCGCCCCGGAAGTTCTCTCCATGCCAGATGGTTTAGCCTCTGAGCCGGGCGTTGATCTCCTGCTCCAGGCGTTTCAGGATGCGCCCCCGCACCCCCGCCACGTCTTTGTCGGTCAGGGTCTTGTCCTGCGACTGGAAGGTCAGGCGGAATGCCAGGCTTTTCATGCCCACCCCAAGGCTCCCGCCCCGATAGACATCGAACAGGCGCACCTCGGACACTAATTTCCCACCTGCCTGGCGGATGAGGTCCTGCACCTT
>JBFYSG010000050.1:0-15394 GCA_041301835.1 Chloroflexota bacterium
ATAACATTAATACAGCCAGGATCTGGTAGACCCAAAACAGGATGATCCCGCCGGGAATTTGGGTGAATCCAATATAAGCAAGATTGCCAACCAGTGTACGACCCAACGTGCCATCAAAGACATTGAACCGCAGAGCAAAGAACGTGAGGAAGAAAGTGGTCAGACCGCCATAGAACAGAAATGATGTCTGCACAAACCGACCAATTCCCGATCGACCACTATAAAAGTCCCACAGTTTTTTCAGGCGAGGAAGGCGCTTCTTGCCCCACTTAACCACGGGGGCATCGTCTTGTATCATGAATTGGACACCGTTTGAAACCGCTTCAAGACCGGTCAGGGCAACCATACCTTTCATCGATGCTGTCAGCAGATGCATTAATGCCTCGCCAAGTTTTACGACCTGAGGCGCCTCACTGGAGATCACAGCGGGAACGCCTTTGACATTGGCGAGGATGAGGCCAATTGCCATGGTCACTGTCAGGGCAAGAAAGATGCCTATCAGGGTGAATACCACCCGTGCTGATTCTCCTCGCCCGCGGATCGTCAAAAACCAGGTGCCAGCGGCGAATACAGCCCCAAGGATGAAATGGTACAACCAATTCTTGCCGTATAAGTTCAAGATCGACAGCAATTGGTCGCCTCCCGACAGGGCTGAGACTACGATCGTGAGAACATAATCCTCCACCAGGGTGACCGCGACGATCAGGCTGATCATCGGTTTCAGGTATCGCATCGAAGCAGTATAGGATCCACCGCCCTCGTTGAAGGGTCCAAGAGAAAACATATACAGCGCGCCAAAAGCCAGGTTCGCCACGGCGATTACCGCGGCGGTGATGTAACCATAGTGCTCCAAGCCATAGGGATGCAGGGCATGTAACATCTCGCCGGCGGCGTAATAGTATGAAGTGAAATAATCCACGCCGAACAACGCCATCGCAGCCAGCAAGCCGATCTGACCTGCGCCGTGCACATTGGCATCATGAGCATTCTCTTTCGGAGAAGCCTTTAAGGCGAGGAAGATAATGATGATTAACAATGCAATCGAGAACAACATGGGAACCTCTTTGATCAACCTTCTGCCGGATGATGTGTGAACGCCTGTTCGAAGGCTGCCAGCAACGAGAGTAAGTGCCTGCGGGTGGATTGGTTTAACTTCAGGCTGCGCCTTACCTTTGCTTTTTCCATCTGTATGGCGCGCACGACAAACGCAGGCAGGAACATGATGCGACCATCCGGGATCACATCGATCTTGTGGTACTCAAGTTTGAAAACGCTGTCATCGAAATAAGGCAGGTCCAAACGCAGCCCCCGGTTCAGTGAACCAGCTTCGGCGCGGGCGCGGATTTTGACGATTATTTTGCAGGTGTAGCCGCGCGCCAGGGCGCGTCCCTGGTTGACCAGTTGCCCGAGCAAGCCCGCCCGCTTGCGCTGGTAGGTCTCATCCGCCACCAGGCAGGGGCAAAACCTGACCGCCTCCTCCAGTAGGAGCACCGTGTTCCGCAGGGAGGCGATGCATGCCTCAGCTTCATCGAAAGAACCAACCAGCAGGCGATTCTCCTCGTCGAAAGCCACCCACTGCGGCAGGTAGAAGCGCCGTGCCGCCTCCACGAATGGCACCTGCAAGTGATCCCTGTCCGGCGCGGCTTGCCCGGGTGCGGTACGCGCGTCACTGGCGGCAAGCAGGGCACCGGGCAGGACCTCACCGGCGGGTATGGATGGGATGTCATCCCCGCTTTCGGGCAGGTAATGCACGCTTCGTCCATCCGGGACCAGCTGGAAGAGGATCATCCGGGCAAGCGCATAGCGCATCAATCTACCGCAGGCAGAGAGACCCGGATTCAGGCTCTGCTCCAGCGCCTGTAGATGCTCGCCGAGTTTCGCGCTCATTTCAGCGGGCGCAAGCCGTTTGAAAGGATTGCCGACCAGCCTCTCACGGCTGGCGGGGGTAAGGTCCAGCAACTCGCCTCCATCCAGGACGATCGCATCCGGGAAGCGGAAGCGGATGTGTTTTTGCCCCTGTCTCAGGGCGGAGAGGATCGCCTGCGCCTGCTGTTCGAGGAAATGGCGGTTCAGGATCGGCTGGGCATCGAACAAGCGGGTGAGGGTCTCATATTCGCGGGCGATCTGGCTGACGGGTTTCTCATCCAGCATACGAACTCCTTAGGTCAGCAAGGAGTATAAGGAACCGGAATAAAACCATGACAAAGAAATGCACCAGTTGCATAAGGAAAGAATAAAAAACCCCAGTCCTGCTGGACTGGGGGAAAAAAGGGACTGAAGGCGTCAATCGTCGGCGATGAAGCGATAGCCGATGCCCGGCTCATTCAAGATGAAACGCGGCTGCTCGGGGTCGTCTTCCAGTTTTTTTCGCAATTGCCGGACAAAGACGCGCAGGTATTCCACGTGATCGGCCTCGGCGGGATCCCAGACCCTGGAGAGGATGGCGCCGTGGGTCAGCACCCGCCCGGCGTTGGAAGCCAGGCAGGCAAGCAGTTTGAACTCGGTGGCTGTCAGTTTAACCGGCTCGTCATTGCGCAGGACGATGTGCTGTGCCAGGTCGATGGTCAGGGGACCTGCCGTGATGACGGACTTTTGATCCACCTGCGACTGGGCGGCGGAATGGCGCAATGCCACGCGCAGGCGCGCCAGCAGTTCGTTGATGCTGAAGGGCTTGGTAAGATAGTCGTCCGCACCTGAGTCCAGAGCCTGCACCTTGTCCTGTTCGCCGTCGCGCACCGAAAGCACCACGATGGGCGTGCGCGTCCACTCACGCAGCCGCCGGCAAACGGTCACGCCGTCCATGTCCGGCAGGCTCAGGTCGAGAATGATGATGTCCGGCTGGCTGGCAGCTGCCAGCGCCAAACCCTCCTCGCCACTGGCAGCCGTGGAGACGCGGAACTGCCGGGCGGTCAGGATGGTGCGCAGGGCGCGCAGAATCTGATGCTCATCATCGATCACGAGGATATGCGGTTGATTATTCATTCGTCAGGCATCCTGGGGGCTTCGCCCCCGGCATGTATGGGCAGGGTGAAGCAGATGGCAAAACCCTCTGCCAGGTTTTCAGCCCAGATGCGCCCCTGGTGGGCTTCCACCAGTCCCTTGCAGATGGACAAGCCCAGCCCCGTGCCGGTCACCTGGTCGGCGGCTGTGACGCGGTGGAATTTATCGAAGATCTTTTCCAGGTCAGCCTCCGAGACGGCAGGTCCCTGGTTATCTACCTGCACCCGGATGGTTTTCTCGTCCTGCCGGCGCGCCTGGATCTGGATGACACTGTTGGCGGGGGAATACTTCAGGCTGTTGCTCAGCAGGTTATTGAAGACCTGTTCCATGAGCACATCATCCACGTAGACCAGGGGCAGATCTTCAGGGATATCCAGCGCGATGCGGTGCCCCGGGCTGGTCTGGCGCGCCCGCGAGGCAGAGACTGCGGCGATCTCAGCCAGCACGTTCCAGCGGCACTTCAATTTCAAGGCGCCCGCTTCGATGCGCGACATGTTGAGCAGGTTGCCGACGAGCATGTTCAGGTGGTCGGATTCCTCGTCAATGGCAGCGAGCAGGTCGGCGCGGGCTTCCTCCTCCCAGGAGATGTCTTCGCTGAGCAGGCTGGTGACCGAGGCTTTGATGGTTGCCAGCGGTGTGCGCAGTTCGTGCGAGACCGAGGAGAGCAGGGAGGATTTCATCTTGTCGCTCTCCTCCAGGATGCGCGCCCGGCTTTCGCTGGCGGTCAGACGAGCGCGTTCCAGCGCCAGCACGCCCTGGCTGGCAAAGATGCGCAGCAGGCGTTCCTCAACCGCTTCCAGCGGTTCGTCCAACCGCCACAGGCGGATCTCGCCAAGCAGGCGCCGGCTTCCCTGCATTGAGACCAAGGCGGTGGGGCGCCCGGGGATCTCCGCACCATCTTCTTCCGGAACACGCACCAGCACAGGCTGCGGCTCGCTTTCGGCATAGACTTCCACCCGCCCGGCATGGAAGGTTTCGAGCGTGTGCTGCGCCAGGCTCTTGAGGATGTCGTCTTCGCGCCCCAGTTTCGAGAGGGTAAAACTCAGTTCATACAGGCGGGTGGCTTCACGCTCGCGGGCGCGTGCCAGCGCCAGGTTGCGGCTGATGCGCCCTACCAGTTGGCTGATGCTCGTGGTCAACACCAGGAACACGACCAGGGCAACCAGGTCCTGGGATTGGTGCACCAGCAGGGTTCCGTAAGGAGGGATAAAGAAATAGTTCAACGAAAAGAACGCTGCCAGCGAGGCTGCCACCCCGGGCCACAAGCCCCAGATCGCCGCGCTGATCCCCACGGGCAGGAGATAGAGCAGGGCGATGGTGGCGATCTGCAGGTCGTCACGCATCAACAGCAGGGCGGCGGTCACAACTGCAATGCTGGCGATGGACAGCAGGAAGGGCAGCAGGTAGCCTCCCCTGCCGGGTAATATCCAGAAACGGCGCATGACAACATTCTACTGCGTCTTTGCCGGAAGAGCGAGGTACATGCATCCATGCTCACCGGGCGGCGTCGTTAAGAAATAAGGTACAATTCCACACATGACCATTCCTTACGGACCGATCCTGGTCGTCGAAGATGTCCCCAATGTGCTCGAGTTGCTGGATGTGACCCTGCGTTTCAAGGGTTACCCGGTGGTGACTGCCCGCAACGGGCAGGAGGCGCTGGAGTGCATCCAGAAAGAAGCCCCCGCGCTGGTCATCACCGATATCCTGATGCCCAAGATGGACGGCTACGCCCTGGCGCACCGCCTGCGCTCCAACCCGCAGACGCGCCACATCCCGCTCATTTTCCTTTCCGCCACCTACCTGACCCCCGAGGACAAGCAGTTCGCCATCAGCATCGGCGCCGTGCGCTTCATCGAGAAGCCGATCGACACTGAGGAATTCCTGCTGACCGTGGCGGAACTGCTCACGCAGGAACCGGAAGCGGTGCCGGAACCGCTGGGGGAGCGCGAATTCTACAACGGGTACCGCGAGCGCCTGGAGCACAAACTGCGCCACAAGAACACCCAGATCGCCCGCACCCACCACCTGCTGGAAACCCTGCCGGAAGACCAACGCCCGGCATTTGAAACCCTGTTGAAACAAGCCGGACGCGACCGCGAAGAGATCGAGGCGGAACTCAACCAGATCCGCCAGATCCTGGACGCGCCCAGGCCCCCCAAGAGTTGATCCATGCAACCTGCGCTCCATGACCTTGAAGACCTGGCGCGCCGCGCCGGGGAGATCCTGCGCCGCGGCTACGAAGGCGAACACCAGGTGGACTACAAAGGGGCGATCGATATCGTGACCGAGATCGACCGCCAATCCGAGGCCTTCCTGCTGGCTGAGATCAAGGCGCGCTTTGCGGGTCACCAGATCGTCTCGGAGGAGGCGGGCATGCTGCCGGGCGCGCCGGGTGATATGTGGTTCGTTGACCCGCTCGACGGGACGGTCAATTACGCCCACGGCGTGCCGTTCTTCTGTGTCTCCATCGCCTATGCCCGGGAGGGAGTCGTGCGCCTGGGCGCGGTCTATGATCCGCTACGCGACGAGATGTTCACCGCCGAGCAGGGCAAAGGCGCCTGCCTGAACGGACGCCGCCTGCAGGTCTCCGGCGCGGTCGAACTGGCGAAATGCCTGCTGGTGACCGGCTTCCCCTACGATACCTGGTCCTCGCCGCGCAACAACCTGGAATACTTTGCCCGTTTTGCCCGCCTGACCCAGGGGGTGCGGCGGTTGGGCGCGGCTGCCCTGGACCTGTGTTACGTGGGCGCCGGGCGGCTGGATGGTTACTGGGAACTGACCCTCAACCCGTGGGATGTGGCGGCGGGCGGGCTGGTGGCAGCGGAAGCCGGTGCAATCGTCACCAGCCTGGATGGCGGGGCGGATTACCTCTCCCCGCCGTGTTCCCTGCTTGCCGCGCCTCCGCCGATCCATGCGCGCATGTCCTCCATCCTGCAGGAATGAGACCGGGTCGCGCCCGCTACCGTGGATGCGGGATGGTATAATTTTGTCACTCAAATTCAGTTAGGAGCCCTCATGGCTGATGTCCGTGTCGAAAAAATGGCAAAGATCCTGGTGGATCATTCCGCCCAGATCAAACCGGGCGACAGGGTGGCGATCGAAGCGACCCTGGCTGCCGAACCACTGGTACGTGAACTGTATGCCACCATCCTGGAACGCGGCGGTCAACCGTACCTGCTGTTCGAACTGCCCGACCAGGATGAGATCCTGTTCAATGTCGCCTCGGATGAACAACTGGATATCACCCCGGCGATCCGCAAACTGGCATACGACCAGTTCGAGAGCCGCATCCGCATCCACTCGGCGACGAACCCGCGTGCCCTGACGCACGTGGATCCGACCCGCCAGAAGCGCCGCCAAAAGGCGCTGTCCTCCATCCTGGAGACGCAAATGCGGCGCGGCGCCGACCGTTCGTTCAAATGGGTGACTGCCCTCTTCCCGACCGAAGGCTACGCCGTCGAGGCGGAGATGAGCCACAAGGCGTTCGAGGATTTCGTCTACCATGCCTGCCACGCCGATGAGGCAGACCCGGTCGCCATCTGGAAGAAGGTCGAAACCAGCCAGCGCAAGATGATCCAGCGCATCGAGGGACACGACCAGGTCGTCCTGCGCGGTCCCAATGTGGACCTGACGCTCTCGATCAAGGGGCGCAAGTTCGTCAACGGCGCAGGCTTGAACAACATGCCCGATGGCGAGATCTACACCGGTCCCGTGGAGGATTCGGTCAACGGCTGGGTGCGTTACAACTTCCCCGCCATCTACAACGGTGTGATGGTCGAGGGTGTGGAATTGACCTTCACCAACGGCAAGGTGACCAAAGCGCGGGCGGAAAGGAACCAAGCCATCCTGCTGGAGATGCTCGAATCAGACCCCGGGGCGCGCTATGTCGGGGAATTCGCCATCGGCACCAACTACGATATCGACCGCTTCTCGCACAACATCCTGTTCGACGAGAAACTGGGCGGCTCGTTCCACATGGCGCTGGGCGCGGGCTACCCGGAGACCGGCTCGAAGAACAAGAGCATCATCCACTGGGATATGATCTGCGGCATGAAAGTGGATTCGGAGATACTGGTGGACGGCGAACTGGTCTACAAGGACGGGAAGTTCACGACCTGAACCCAGGTACTGCCTGAACGCTGAAACAGTACGCCTCCCGAAGTTAAATCTTCGGGAGGCGTGTTTTTTTGGCACCCGGGGCACACGGGTTGTCAGGCGCGCCAGAAACCGTGCCGCAGGGGGCGGACATCCTCGGCGATGACAAAAGCGCCGGCATCCTCCTCGCGCACGCATTTCTCGACGCGGTGCACATCCTTGCGCCTGACCGAGACGCTCAACATGCTGACCATGCCGTCCTTGCCGCGCGCCGGGATCTCGGTCACGGCAAAGCCTGCCGTCCGCAGGCTCTCGGCAAGCGAGGCGCCCCGGGCGGAACTGACAATGCTCACCTTGACATGACCCACCGCCAGGCGTTCCTCGATCAGCATGCCGATGACGTTACCAGTGGCAAAACCGGCGGCATATCCGATAATGTTGAGCGGGTTAGCGAGGTTCTGAAGGACCGAGGTGATGGCGATGACGAAGATCAACGACTGAAAGAACCCCAGCGCCCACGAGAGCCCCTTCTTGCCGCGCACGACAAAAAGCAGGCGCAGGGTATCGAGGGTCATATCCGAAACACGCAGGGCAAAGATACCCAGGGCGCCGAGCCATGCGATCGGGGACAGGAATGCATCGAACATATCACCTCCTTGGCAGGAGAAGGGGACGCCAGGCGAACCGACCTCCCCGGGGACGCTAACGGCTTGCCGGCAGGTACAGCCTTTCCACGTATTCCTTGACCATGCGCCGTGTGCTGAACTGCGGGGTGATGCTGCGCAGGGATTCCTTGATGCGCGCCACCCATTCGACCGGGATGTTCTCGGAGTTCCTGCCGTCGTAATACAGGGGAATGATCTGATCTTCGAGCACCTCGTACAGGCTGGCGACATCGGATTCATCCTGGATCTCGGTTTCCAGGTCGGCATCTTCGCCGATCGCCCAACCGTTCGAGCCGTTGTAGGCTTCACGCCACCAACCATCCAGCACAGAGAAATTGAGCACGCCGTTCATGGCAGCTTTCATGCCCGAGGTGCCCGAGGCTTCGTTGGGGCGGCGCGGGTTGTTCATCCACACATCAACCCCCTGGACGAGGTAGCGCGCCAGGTTGATATCGTAATCCTCCAGGAAGACCAGCCTGCCGCCGTTCTCTGCCCGCTTGACGATGCGGTAGACCTCCTGGATGAGCAGTTTCCCGGGTTCGTCGGCGGGATGCGCCTTGCCGGCGAACAGGATCTGCACCGGGTAGTTGGGGCGGTTGACCAGCGCCAGCAGGCGCTCGAGGTCGTTGAAGATCAGGTTGGCGCGCTTATAGGTGGCAAAGCGCCGGCAGAATCCGATCGTCAGCACATACGGGTCGAGCATGGCGCCGGAGGCGATGGCTTGCACGGGATGATAATCGCCTTTCATCCAGCGCTGGCGGGTGCGCTGCAGGGCATAGAAAGCGAGTTTGCGCTTGAGGTGCATCCGCACCGCCCACAGTTCGGCATCCGGGATCTGGCGGACCTTGTCCCAGGTGGCAGGCTCGTCCAGGTGCTCGAGCCAGCCTTCGCCCAGGTGCCGGTCGAACAGGACGCGCATGCGCCGCGCCAGCCAGGTGGAGGGGTGCACGCCGTTGGTGATGGCGATGATGGGCACATCCTCCACCTCCTGCCCGGGCCACAGGAATTGCCACATGCGGCGGCTGACCTGCCCGTGCAGTTCCGAGACGGCATTGCGCCCATCGGAGTTACGCAGCGCTAGGATGGGCATGCTGAAGGTCTCGCCCCAGGCTTGCTTGCTGCGCGCCAGGTCCACGAACTGGTCGCGGCTGATGCCCAGTTCGCCCCAGTAATTGGAGAGGTTCTTGTCGATCAACCAGAGCGGGAATTCATCATTGCCAGCCGGGACGGGCGTGTGGGTGGTGAAAATGTTGTTGGCGCGCGTCTGCTGGAGCGCTTTTTCGAAGGGGACGCCGTCGGCGACCAGTTCGCGCGCCCGCTCGAGCGTCAGGAAGGCGGCATGTCCCTCGTTCATGTGCCAGGCGGCGGGTTGGTATCCGAGCGCCCGCAGGGCGCGCACCCCGCCGACCCCCAGCAGGACCTCCTGGGCAATGCGCAGGTCGATATCGCTCCAGTACAGGCGGGCGGTCAGTTTGCGGTCGTTGGGGGTGTTCTCGTCGAGGTCGGTGTCCAGCAGGTAGAGCGGGTTGCGCCCGACGCGCAGTTCCCAGATGCAGGCATTCACGCTGCGGTCGGGGAAGTTGACGTTGATCTTGAGCAGTTCACCATCCTTGCCGAGCACCGCCTGGACGGGCAGGTTGTCGAAATTGAGCGGGTTGTTGACCGCTTCCTGCCAGCCGTCATCGGAGATGCGCTGGGTGAAGTAGCCTTCCCCGTACATCAGCCCCATGCCCACCAGCGGCAAGCCGAGGTCAGAGGCTTCCTTCAGGTGGTCGCCTGCCAGCACGCCCAGCCCGCCGGAGTAGATCGGCATCATCTCGTGCAAGCCGAATTCCATCGAGAAATACGCCAGCGGGTGCTTGCACTTGTTCTTGTAGGTGCGTGTGCACCAGGTATCGCTGCTCTTCAGGTATAGATCGAAGTCGGCGAAGACCCGGTCGTACAGGTCCAGGTAGATGGGGTTCTGGGCGGCGGCGTTGATCTCCACCCGTCCGACCTGGCGCAGGAACAGCAAGGGGTTGTGATTCAACCCTTCCCACAGCTCGTTGTCGATGCGGTTGAAGAGCCGCTGGGCGTAGGGATTCCAGGACCACCACAGGTTGTATGCCAGCTCACCGAGCCGGCTGATGCGCCGCGGCAGGTCGAAGTGGTTGGGGATCTTGGCTAAAAAAGGTGTCATGGTCGCAGTCCTCAAGCCGCTAATCATACCCCAAAAATCCTGCCGCTGTGAAACATTTACAGGATTGTGAAGTAGAATCGGGGCATGCCTGAAACTGTGCAGCTCTTCATCACCTGCCTGGTGGATACCTTCCACCCCGCCATTGGCGAAGCGATGGTGCGCGTGCTCAACCGCGCCGGGGTGCGGGTCGAATTCCCCTCCGAACAGACTTGCTGCGGGCAGCCCGCCTTCAATGCCGGTCTGCGGGCAGATGCCCGCCCGCTGGCGGAGCACACCCTGCGCGTGCTGGACGGTGCGCCCGGGGCGGTCGTCATCCCCTCCGGGTCCTGCGCCGCCATGCTCCGCCACGGCTACCTGGACCTGTTCGCCGGTCAGCCCGATTGGCTGGCGCGGGCGCGCGCCCTGGCGGAACGCACCTACGAACTGTGCGAGTACCTGGTGGATGTGCGCGGCATCACCGAACTGGGCGCCTGCTGGGAGGGCACGCTCACCTACCATCCATCCTGCCATCTGCTGCGCGGGCTGGGCGTGGATGCCCAGCCGCGCCTGCTGCTGGGCGCGGTCAAGGGTGCCCGGGTGATCGAACTGCCCGAACGCGAGGATTGCTGCGGGTTCGGCGGGGTCTTCTCGCTGGAGCACCCGGAACTCTCGGCGGAGTTCCTCGACCGCAAACTCGCCAATTTCGAGAAGACCAAAGCCCCGACGCTGGTGACGGCGGATACCGGCTGTCTCATCCATCTGCAGGGCGGACTGCGGCGGCAGGGCAGGGCAGGGCGCGTGGTGCACATTGCCGAGGTGCTCGCCCGGGGAGGCGGGTAAGCCATGCCGCCAGATCTGCGCGCCCGCATCCGCCGCTCGCTTGCCGACCCGAACCTGCAAGCCGCGCTGGACCAGAATGCCCGCCGGCGCATGGAGGGGCGCGTGGCGGCTTTCGCATCGCTGCCCGACCATGCCGCACGGCGCGCCCGCGCCCACGCCGTCAAGGAGGGGGTGGTGGCGCATCTCGACACCCACCTGGAACGCTTCCTGCGGGCGGTGAACGCCAACGGCATCCACACCCACCCGGCGGCGGATGCCGCCGAGGCGGTGGGCATCATCCTGGGGATCCTGGAGCAGCAGGCGGCGGTGAAAGGGGCTTCCACCCCCGGCGAGCCGCTGCTGGTCGCCAAGTCCAAGTCGATGGTCTCGGAGGAGATCGAACTGAACCATGCCCTGGAGGCGTGCGGCATGCGCGTGGTGGAGACCGACCTGGGTGAGTACATCGTGCAGTTGCGCGGCGAACGCCCCAGCCACATCATCACCCCGGCGGTGCACCTGCAGCGCGGCGATGTCGGCAGGCTGTTCGCCGAGAAACTGGACCTGCCCTACACCGAGGACATCCCCACGCTGACCCAAGCCGCCCGCAAGGTGCTGCGGCGGGTCTTCCTGGATGCCGACGTGGGCATCTCGGGCGTCAATTTCGGCGTGGTGGATACCGGCACGCTGTGCCTGGTGACCAACGAGGGCAACGGGCGCATGGTCACGACCCTGCCGCCGGTGCATATCGCCCTGATGGGCATCGAGCGCCTGGTCCCCTCGCTGGACGACCTGGCATTGTTCCTCTCGCTGCTGCCGCGCTCTGCCACCGGGCAGAAGTTGAGCGTCTACACCAGCCTGATCAACGCGCCGCTGCCCGGGCAGACCCGCCACCTGATCCTGCTGGATAACGGGCGGCGGGCGCTGAGCCGTTCGCCGCTGGCTGAAAGCCTGTCCTGCATCCGCTGCGGCGCCTGCCTGAATGCCTGCCCGGTGTTCCGTGAGATGGGCGGGCACGCCTACGGCTCCATTTACCCAGGTCCGATCGGCGCGGTCATCTCCGGCGCCCTGGTGCACCCGGACCTGGCTTGCCTGGCGCAGGCCTCCACGCTGTGCGGCGCCTGCCGCGAAGTCTGCCCGGTGGATATCGACCTGCCGGCGCTGCTGCTGCGGGTGCGGGCGGGCGATTCACCCATGCCGGACGGGCGCAAAGGGCGCCCCGGCGCGGGCGTGCCTTTCAGCGTGCGCCTGGGCTTGGGCGCGTTCCGGCACGCTGCCGGGCGCGCCTGGTCGTTCGCACTGTTCCAGCGCCTGGGTGCGCTGTTCAGCCGCCTGTATTCGCCCCTGCATGCCAGCATGCGCCTGCCCGCATGGACGGGTTGGGGTTTCAGCAAAGACCTGCCGCGCCTTGCAGGCACGCCTTTCCGGGCGCGCTGGCGCACCCTGCGCCAGGATGTGCAGGGCGGCGATTCGGATCCCCGGGCTGCCCCGAGGACCCGCCCGGCGGAGCCGACCCTCCCCCCGCCGCAGACGCTGGTGGCGCAGTTCACCGCCGAGTTGAGCGCCCTGGGCGGGCACGTCCATGTGCTGCGCGCCGGCAACCTGCCCGGCAGGCTGGCGGAATTCCTGTTCGACCGCGGCATCGAGCGTGTCTGCGTGGATGAGGCCGGCGCGGCGCTGGTGCGCGGGGTGGAGATCGTGCCTCATGCCGACCCCGATGTGACCTGCGGGGTGACGGGCGCGCTGTGCGGCATCGCCGAAAGCGGTTCGCTGCTGCTCGCCAGCGGCCGCGGGGAGACGCTGAGCGCCTCGCTGCTGCCCGCCATCCACGTGGCGGTGTTGAAAGCCTCGCGCCTGGTCGCGACGCTGGCGGAGGCGCGCCCGCTGCTCAACGAGCACCACGCCGCCATGGTGCTGGTCAGCGGACCCAGCCGCACGGCGGATATCGAGATGACGCTGACCATCGGCGTGCACGGACCGGGCGAACTGCACGTCTTCTTGATTGACGATTCATGAAAGTATGATAAAATCTCCCCCGCTCGGCGCACAGTACAGGCGGCGGGCGCACGCCCCCATCGTCTAGTGGCCCAGGACGGGGCCCTCTCAAGGCCCAAACAGCGGTTCGAGTCCGCTTGGGGGCACCAGATAGACCATATGGAACAATGATTCCATGTGGTCTTATTGTTTGGGTTTATATATCAGTCTCTATAATATCTATTCATCCTTGTGTTCCAATCGAGAGCTTCCCAATACAGTATCCCCTTGCCCGCAGGGTGCAAAGAACGCGAGGGGCACACCTATAAACGGGTGTTAGCAAGTGCGTCACGGTTGATTGGATCGGATGACCATGGCAGACACCCACTTATTTTTTTCCTCCCTGATGATGAATCACTGATGTTGGATAGGCACCCGCCAACCCTGGTGAGTGCCTTGGATTCCCCAGATTTACTTGGACCTTATCAACCGGATACTGTATCCGCCCAATAGCTCACAAGCCGACTAGAAAAGGCTGATTGAGGAAAATGGAATACCGCCGAACTGTGTAGACACCTGGCGCTGTATCCTGGGATTGTTATATATTATGAACTAAAGGTTCATAATATATAACCTGGTTGTTTGTTGTCAAGGGCACAGAAAGAACAGACCCGGTCCATTCGAGGAACCGGGTCCCTTACTGGATTAGTCAATTGAGAATGGATGTTCAGGAGAAAAGATCGGGTCGTACAACCCCAGGTATGGGATGTCCTCCTCGATGCAACGAATAAGATAATTGACAACGCCTGCCTCTTCCAGGGGAACATCGTTGTCGAGCGCGTATCCCAGCCGGCAGAGCAAGGCATCCATTTCGATCACTTTCATGAAGAAGGGGAGCTGTTCCAGCCAGGCGGGATCGAGCGAATTCTCGCGATCGTATCCCAGCATGACCTGATCCATGTACCGCCCCATGGCATCCTTGCGTTTCTGCACATCCGGCTGGCGGGAGGCCCCACCCACGCCACTATCCCAGGCATCAGCCAGTTCTTTCCCGAACCAACCATAACAGGCATCGTCGAAGTCGAAGACGGTCAGGTCGCCATTGCTGTAATCGACACAGAAGTTGCCGTCGTTGAAATCGGCATGAACGAGGCCGTAGGCGTCGGCTGGTGTTGGCAAGCGTCCAACCTCGGCCAGCAGTCTCTTGAACTTCTCCCGCACGAGGGGCATCTCCTCTGGGATGATCCGTTCTACTTCGCCGGCTGGGTGCATTTCCAGCCACGTCGGGCGGCGGATGTCGGGGCGCAGGGGGACGTACCCCTTCGTCAGGGCGTGCATCTTCCCAAGCGTCGCGCCCCAGTTCTGGAAATACTCTCCGATCGGAACGCCTTCCCGGTAGCGGTAACCGTTGTCGGGGAGACGCATGCCCGGGGCCTTTTCGAAGGCGACCAGGGTGAAATTCTGCTTCCCGGTCTGCAACTGTTCGACCAGGTTGCCGCGCTCCGACAGGACAGCCCGCGAGACGTGCACCCCGCCCTCGGCCATGTGGTCGATGAAATGGATCTCCTCCTCTATCTGCTCGATGGGTCGATCCGGGCGGAAAGAGACCCGCAAGATCATCTCCTCGTCGTCGCGGCGGAAAGCGAAGACCAAGTTCTGGCAACCGACGCTATCGGGAAAAATGGTAAGGTCTTCAGGCGATATTCGGTACAGGCGGGCTGCGTCGGCCAAGCCTCGTTTAGAAAAGCGTTCCAGTACTTCCTGACGCGTCATTTCAACCTCGGTTCCATGCCTTGCGATCTATGGGATTGTCGGCATCTAGCAGGCTCGGATGGATGTCCGGGCCGAGACAGTAGCCGTGCACCCGCCACAGGTCGGTGGCGCTGCATCGCAGGCGGATTGAAAGTTTGGACCTCGTCCATCACCTGCCATAGAGCGCGGTCCTAATTGTTCATCGCTAAAAACTGGGATCGACTTCAATATTAATGCAAAAACAGCGAAAGTACAAGATGACACCCAACCCGGTCATAAATGCACCCGAAAAATCAACCCTCTCGACTTTGCATTATCCCTATATAAAGCATCCCCTTGCCCGCAGGGTGCAAAGAACGCAAGGGGCACTCATATAGACCATTTATTCCATATGGTACTTTGATACAAAATACGCTCCGAGGCAGAGCGTTTTTCTGTTATTTGAGGTGGCTTGATCCTGGATTCCTCCCCCATACTTCTTTTTCTCGTACTATTGGATGATACAATTATTCTATATCGGCGACTTCAAGATGATATTCCTGCGTTTATCAAGGAACTTCAGACGACATCACAGATCATAAAAAACTTCCCAACGCTCATTTTCGCGGTTTCCCTGTTGCTATCATCTTGTTCTGCATCTTCCACATCCCTTCCTCTACCCCCTGCACTATCGGATGCGGACACAGGTAAAGTGGACGTGGAAGGCTATGAACTTTACTTCAATTGTGTGGGCGAGGGCAGCCCAACCGTGATCCATGATGCAGGCGGCGGAGGAGATTCCACCGAATGGGAACTGTTCATGCTAAATTACCAAAAATATGCTCGTATCTGCTCCTGCGACCCGGCAAGCCCGGAGTACAGCGATTCAGCCGTGGAACCACCCACTTACCGAGGCGCGAGAGCGGCGTGCTGCTGCGCGGAGTCTGCTGCC
>JBFYSG010000057.1:0-3042 GCA_041301835.1 Chloroflexota bacterium
TTCATCATCGGCGGCGCGGTGCTGATCGCCGCCTCCCTCTTCCTGCTGGCAGCCGCGCCGACCCTCTGGATCCTGCTGGTGGGCGTCATCCTCATCCAGTTCTCCTCGAACATCCTGCAGGGACCCTGGCAGGCGCTCATCCCCGACCTGGTGCCCGAAGCCCAGCGCGGCACCGCCTCCAGCCTGAAGGCGGTCATGGACATCATCGCCCTGGTGGTCGGCGGGCTGGTCGCGGGCAGGATCCTCTCGGCGGGGATCGACACCTGGGGTGACAACGGGGTCTACCTGGCTGCCGCCGCGCCAAGCGTGGTCTTCTTCATATTTATCATCTTCACTGCCATCTGGGCGCGCGAGAAACCGGCGGAGATATCCGCCCCGGCAGAGACCAGGACCGTGGGCGAGGCGCTCAAGGGCGCTTTCTACGTCAACTTCCGCGAGAACCGCATCTTCGGCTGGTGGTTCGCCAACCGCATCCTCTTCTGGGGCGCCTTCATCGCCATCAACTCCTTCCTGATCAACTACCTGGTGGATGTCATCAAGATGACCGAGACGGATGCCCAGGCTTTCTACGGCAACCTGAAGATGATCCTGGGCGGGGCGCTCATCGTGCTGGCGCTGGTCTCGGGCTGGCTTTCGGACAGGGTCGGGCGCAAGCCGGTCATGCTCATCGCCGGTCTGGTGTCGTTTGTCGGCGCCTTCGCCCTCTTGTTCGTGCGCCAGGAGACCTTCATCACCATCGCTGGCGGCGTCGTCGGCATGGGCATCGGCGCCTTCCTCTCCGCCTCCTGGGCGCTCGCGACCGACATCGTGCCGCGCCACGAAGCCGCCCGCTACCTGGGGATCGCCAACATCGCCACCTGCATCGGCTCCGGTGTGGCGCGCCTGCTGGGCGGCGTGCTCATCGACCCGATCAACCGCCTGCTCGGCTCAAGTTCATCGGGTTATCTCCTGCTCGTCAGCCTGGCGGCGGTCTGTTTCCTGGCGAGCGCGCTGGTCATCATCCCCCTGCCGAACCGCAAGCAGGCGTGAAGCCGGGCAAGCCTGCCCATATGTTTGTTGTACAATAAGAATGGCGTGAGGAGGTGCGCGATGAAGATCAACTTCAAAATGTGGAATAAAGCCCTGTGGACGCTGGTCAAGATGGAATCCAAGGAAGAATGGGACGCGCTGGATGCTGTCTCGAAATGGCTCGTCGCCACCCGTTCCGCCGTCACCACCGTCACGGTCTATGCCTGCATCATGGCGGGTCTGCTCGCCTGGCGTGACGGCTTGTTCGCCTGGTTGCCGTTCATCATCGTGACGCTCGGCTTGTTCGTGGCGCACGGCACGAACAACATCCTCAACGACTACACCGATTTCGGGCGCGGCGTGGACAAGGACGACTACTTCCGCATCCAGTACGGCGTCCACCCGCTGGTGCAGGGTTTCTGGACGAAACAGCAGCAGATGCGCTGGTTCCTGGTCAGCGGGGTGCTGGCAACCGCCGCAGGGATCTACTGCCTGTTCTATACCAATTTCTCGCCCGCCATCGTCGGGCTGTTCGCCTTCGGCGCCCTGATGGTGCTGTTCTACACCTGGCCCCTCAAATACATCGGGCTGGGCGAACTGACCATCTTCCTCATCTGGGGTCCGGTCTTCTTCACCGGCGTGTATCTGGTGCTGGCGCAGGGAATCTGGTTGCAGAATATCTGGTATGTGGCGCTGGCGGGCGTGCCCTTTGGCTTGAGCGTGGCGAGCATCAACGTGGGCAAGCACATCGACAAAATGGACGACGACAAGCGCAAGGGTGTCGGCACCCTGCCGGTGAAGATCGGCGAGAAAGCCGCCCGCTATGTCAACATGGCGGCGCTCATCCTGAGCTACCTGACGGTCCTGTTCCTGATCTTCGTGCCGCACTACTTCACCCCGGTCATGTTGATCGTCTTCCTGGCAGGCAAGCGCGCCCTGCTGGCGCTGGGCGTGCTGACCAAGCCCCGCCCAGCGGAACCGCCCAAGGAATGGCCCGCCTGGCCCACCTGGTTCTCCGGCTTCGCCTTTTACCACAACCGCCTGTTCGGTGGGCTGCTGATCCTCGGCATCCTGGCGGATACCCTGCTGCGCATCTTCCTGCCGGGCTTCTGGCAGGCGCTGTGAGCCTGGAAAAATGAAAAGCAAACACAGCCGCCCGGGACAGGCAGAAAGCCCCCCCAGCCCGGAGAACGATGCCCGGCACTGGCATGACCTGTTCGAACATGCCCCCATCTCGCTGTGGGAGGAGGATTATTCTGCCATCCAGCGCTTCTTCGAGGGCCTGCGCGCCCAGGGGATCAGCGACCTGCGCGCCTACCTGGCTGCCCATCCGCAGGCGGTGCGGGAGTGCATGGCGCGCATCGTGGTGCTGGATGTCAACGCCCGGACGTACGACCTGTTCAACGCCGGGTCCAAGCAGGAATTGATCGCCAACCTGGAAAAGATCTTCCGCGACCGCATGGAAGAGCACTTCGCCGATGAACTGGTGGATATCTGGAACGGGGTGACCTCCTACGAGCGTGAGGGGGTGAACTACTCGTTGAACGGCAACCCGATCGACATCCAGTTGTGGTGGCGGGTCCTGCCCGGGCACGAGCACAGCCTCGACCGGGTGCTGGTCTCGATCAGCGATATCACCGCCCGCAAGAAGGCGGAAAATTACCTGCGCTACCTGGGGACGCATGACGTCATGACCGGCTTGCACAACCGCGCCTATTTTGTGGAGGCGCGCGAGCGCGCCGAAAAGGATGGTCCCTACCCGGTCAGCATCCTGATCGCCGACCTGAACGACCTGAAACATGTCAACGACCATTTCGGTCACGAGGAGGGCGACAACCTGCTGCGCCGCGCCGCGGAGGTGCTGAAGGAGGCATTCGGGGGCGGGGAGACGGTGGCGCGCATGGGCGGGGACGAGTTCGCCGCCCTGCTGCCGGGCCTCGGCGCGCTGGAAGCCCAGGAGGTGCGCCTGCGCCTGCACAAGTACATCAGCCTGAACAATACCTACTATCAGGGTCCTGAACTTCATCTCTCGCT
>JBFYSG010000059.1:0-3786 GCA_041301835.1 Chloroflexota bacterium
CACCAATTCCAGAGCAGCTTCCGCCGAGAATGTTTTATTCTGCTCCCGGTCCCCATCCCAGCAATAATGTGCCACCCGGGTGCCTGCAGGACCCGCTACGCCAATCCAGGTGGTGCCGACCGGCTTTTCGTTCGAGCCTCCCCCTGGACCTGCCACACCGCTGGTGCTCACAGCTATGTCAGCGTTCATGAGATCACGGACGCCCTCCGCCATGGCGCGCACGGTTTCCCCGCTTACCGCACCGAACTGCCCCAGCATACCCGCTGGAACGCGTAGAATATCCATTTTCACTTGGTTGTCATACGCAACGACCGCGCCGAGGAAGTAATCCGACGAGCCGGGCACATTTGTAATTCGGTGCGCCAGCAATCCACCGGTGCACGATTCGGCGCATGCCAGTTTCCAGCCTCTTGAACGCAGAATGTCAGCAATGCGGAAAACCAGGTTTTCCTTCCTGCCGTCTCCCATCTGGTTGCAGTGTGTTCCTTCGGTCTCCATGGGTATCGATTATAGCATCCGCTGGCAAGCGTACGCCCGCGGAATGGATCTCCGCGGGCGTTAAACTACATGGAGTCTGTCCGGGACACACAGGCTCCCCGGCAGAGCGAACGTACCTTCTATTGGTTTAGGTACTGATTGATCCAGTCAGGATTGGAAATACCCAGGGCAACACCGGCAATTGCGTTGACGATCGTCGCCAGCAAACCCAAGCCCGAGAGCACGATGCCCACGATCGCCAGGGTCTTCTGTGAGGACTTGATCCCCAGGATGCCGAGGATGATCCCAACGATGGCAAGAGGGCCACCGCAGATGGGCAGGAACCAAGAACACAGGTTCAGGATGCCCAGGACAAGCGAGGCGATCGCCAGTCCCTTCTTGTCACCGGAGGGGGCTGTTGTTGGGACAACGGGGGGCAATTGTTCTGACATAATATCTCCTTTTGATGGAATAAGGTAACAGATCGCCAAGCCCGGGTACGGATGACAGCCAAGTAAACCTGGCGCCATCCGTCCAAGCCTGGATTGCTCTGTTTATATCATGGATTGATGGCAATAACCAAGGGTAAGCCGATCCCCCATGAGGGTATTCTGGTCACGCTCCTCTCCCCGGCATCGACCTCGCAGAACCCGGTGAAGACGAAGTACAATAGGTTCATGCTTGAAGTATCCACCCATCTGCGGGGCATCCTTGCCACCCTGCCCGCCAAACCCGGTTGTTATCTCATGAAAGCCAAAGACGGGACGATCATCTATGTGGGCAAGGCGATCAACCTGAAGAACCGCGTGCGGTCCTATTTCCGCGCCGACGCGAGCAAAGATAACAAGACACGGCGCTTGGTACACGAGATCACCGACCTGGAATGGATCCTTGTGGGCTCCGAACTCGAGGCGTTGATCCTTGAGATGAACCTGATTAAAAAACACCGCCCGCGCTACAACGTGCGGATGAAAGATGATAAACGCTATCCATACATCAAAATCCACTGGCAGGAGGAATTCCCACGCGTGACGGTGACACGCTTAATGCAGGAAGATGAGGCGCGTTACTTTGGTCCTTACACCTCCGCCTGGGCGGTGTATCAGACCCTGGATGTGCTCAGGCGGGTTTTCCCCTACCTTTCTTGTGACCGCCAGATCACGGGCAAAGATGCACGCGCCTGCCTGTATTACGACATCAAGCTCTGCCTCGGTCCATGCATCGGGGCGGTGAACAAGGAGCAATATCGCCAGATGATCCTGGACTTGCAGGAATTCCTGGCCGGGCACTCCGAGCCGATCACCGCCCGGGTGAAGGCGGAAATGGAGGAAGCCGCCGGGAAACTGAACTATGAACGCGCCGCGGCACTGCGCGACAAGATCAAGGCGTTGCAGGCAATCGTGGAGCGCCAGAAAGTGGTCTTCCCGGCTGATTACAAGGATTCCGATGTGCTGGCGCTGGCACGCGCCGATAACGAAGCCTGTGTTCAGGTCTTCTTCATCCGCGGCGGGAAAATGATCGGGCGCGAGTACTTTGTGCTCGAAGGCACCGAGGATGCCGCCGATTCCGAGGTGATGACACAATTCGTACAGCAATTCTACGCGGAAGCCGCCAACCTGCCCCAGCAGGTGATGCTCCCGGCTGAGATCGAGGAGGCGCGCATCATCCAGGAATGGATGCGCTCGCGCCGTGGGGGTGGAAAGGTCGAGATCTTCGTACCGCACGCCGGGCAGCCGCAGGAACTGGTCCAGATGGCAGCCGAGAATGCCGCCGAAACGCTGCAATCCCTGCGGGCTCAATGGCAGGCAGACAGCCACAAACAGGAACAGGCACTGGCGGAACTGCAGTCTGCCCTGCAGCTTGCCGCGCCGCCCAATCGGATGGAATGTTACGACATTTCGCATACGCAGGGGATGGCAACGGTCGGGAGCATGGTTGTGTTCTCGCGCGGCGTGCCGGACAAGAAACTCTACCGGCGTTTTAATATTGAATCGGTCTCCGGGCTGCCGGACGACTTTGCCTCCATGGAAGAGGTCCTTACCCGGCGTTTCCGGCGCTGGCAGGCGGCACAGACAGCAGCCGATGGACCCGGTACCAAGCCAGACGAATCCTTCTCCTTCCTGCCCGACCTGCTGATCGTGGATGGCGGCAAAGGACAACTCAGCCGGGCGGTTGCCGTGCTGGATAAATACGGTTTGAATGGCAGGATCGCGGTCATCGGTCTGGCAAAACAAGAAGAGGAGATCTTCTTTCCACACCGCTCCGAGCCGCTCCGCCTGGCGCGCCATTCCCAGGGTCTCTATCTCATCCAGCGCATCCGCGACGAGGCGCATCGCTTCGCGATCACTTCCCACCGCGCCCGGCGGACAAAGCAGGGCATGGTATCCGCGCTGGATTCCATCCCGGGAGTGGGCCCGGCAAAGCGAAAGAACCTCTTGTTACATTTCGGTTCTGTGGATAAGATTAGGGCTGCAACACTGGATGAACTCGGATCTGTGCCAGGCATACACCGGGCGCTCGCCGAAACGATCAAGGCAAGCCTGGATTGAAACGCTGACATGCCCACCGGCAGGATCGGTGGCATGCAAGAAAAGAGAAACCGATGAAGATGATCTGGATCGTGGATGATGACCAGGAGATGAGCCTGGCAGTGCAGGCGATGCTCAACGTGCTGAATGTTGAGTCGCGTTATTTCCTCGACGCCCGCGCCGCCGTGCGTGAATTGCTGGCGGGCAGTCTGCCTGATGTGATCATCCTGGATGTGAACATGCCGGAGGTAAGCGGGTTGGATTTGTTGGAATTCCTGCGGCGGCGCGAGGAACTCAAGCATGTGCCGGTGGTGATGCTCTCAACTGAGGCGGCGGAAGTGTTGGTGGACCGCACATACTACATGGGCGCGGATGCCTATGTGACCAAGCCTGTCGCCGTGAATGAGCTTGAAGAAGCCTTGCGTAAAGCCTTATTGGCGCACGGCAAGGAATTTTAATGACCTGTGAGGTTGCATGGCAAAGAACGGTAAGAAGCGATTGAGTAGTTCCCAGCGCAGGACGCGCACGTACCAGATCATCTTTGTTGTGGTGTCGATCATCGTTCTCCTTTCGATGGTGCTCTCGCTGATCAACTATTAGATCCATCCGGATCGATCCGGCGGGGATGATATAATCGGCGGGCGATGGGCGGACAAAACCCAACCACGGAAGGCTTTCTATGCTCGAAAAATTGAGTGGCATCCAAAAGCGGTACGATGAGGTCAACCGCCTGCTCATGGAGGTGGGCGGGGACTATGAACGCGCCGCCGAACTGAACAAG
>JBFYSG010000060.1:0-19270 GCA_041301835.1 Chloroflexota bacterium
TGAGCACCAGGTCCAGGATGACATGCATGCCGCGGGCATGAGCGCCATCCAGGAAGCGCTTGAAATCATCAAGGCTGCCATACTCGGGTGCCACATTCTCGTAATCGGCGATGTCATAGCCGCAATCCCAGTTGGGGGATGGATAGTGAGGCGAGAGCCATAATCCTTGGACCCCCAAGTCCTGCAAATAATCCAGCCTGTCGATCATACCGGCGAAATCGCCGATCCCATCACCGTTGCCGTCCGCAAAGGAACGCGGGTAGATCTGGTAAAAAACCGCGGTCTGCCACCATTTGGTTTGTGATCTCACCATCCGATCGTCCTCCACTCGAGTTTTGCCCGGCTTGATTGTAGCAGAAACTGGTAGAATCCTACCATGCGTTCCAGGCTGTGGATCCCCCTGCTGGTGTTAACCCTTGCTGCGTGCGAAACGACGATGCCATCGGACCTGGGCATCACACCTGCCTCGGTGTGGAGCACCGGCGAGATCCCCACGCTGCCCCTATTGCTGGTCACACCCACGCTGTCTTACCACACGCCCGCGAGCCGGTCCACGGACGAGGCGCTCCTGTCGCCAACTCCTGACAATGCCCATTATGTCTCGCAGGGTGCGCGCGGGGAGGAGACCTATATCGTCCAGCGCGGGGATATGTTAAGCGCCATTGCCGAGCGCTACAATGTGACGGTGGAGCTACTGATCGAACTGAACCACTTGACCAACCCGGATATCCTGGAGGTCGGTCAGGAATTGATCATCCCGGCTACCGATCCGCAGGCGGTGGGTCCCGAGACCAAGATCATCCCGGATTCGGAATTAGTGTATGGACCGCTAAGCGAGACCCTGGACCTGGATGCGTATATCGAATCGAAGTCCGGTTACCTGGCGGTTTATACCCAGGATGTGTATGGGAAAATGCTCAGCGGGGCAGATGTCATCCGCAGCATTGCCCAATCCTATTCCATAAACCCTCGCCTTCTACTGGCGCTGCTTGAATACCGTTCCGGTTGGTTGACGGATGCCGATCCGGACGAGACGATCAATCCCTTCGGCTACATCGATGACTGGTACACGGGTCTTTACCGCCAACTTGCCTGGGCGGCTGTTCAGTTGAACAGCGGGTTCTATCGCTGGCAGGCAGGAACAGTGACCTCCTGGATGTTGGAGGATGGGACGGTTGTCCCGATCGGTCCGACGATCAATCCCGGGACTGCCGGGGTACAGCATTTCTTTGCCCAACTGGATGATTATGGATCATGGTTGGGCGATGTATCGGAGGGCGGTTTTCCCGCCATCTACCAGTCGTTGTTCGGGAATCCCTTCGACCTTGCCATCGAGCCCCTGGTACCCTTCGACCTGATCCAGCCTGTCCTGGCGCTTCCATTTAGCTCCGAAGAGACCTGGTCTTTCACGGGAGGTCCTCACCTGGCATGGGATGCCGGCACACCCTTTGCGGCGATCGACTTCGCACCCCCGGGGGAGGCGCTCGGATGCGTGGTTGTGGATAATTGGGTCACGGCGGTGGCAGATGGATTGGTAACACGCACAGGCGATGGCGTGGTCATACTGGACCTGGACCTGGATGGGAACGATGGTACCGGCTGGGTCATCCTTTATATGCACATTGAAAGCCGCGACCGGGTCGAGCCGGGTACATTCCTGCGCGCCGGGGAAGCGGTGGGGCATCCTTCCTGTGAGGGCGGATTGTCCAGCGGGACGCATGTGCACTTGGCGCGCAAGTTCAACGGGGTGTGGATCGCTGCAGATGGAACCGAGCCTTTCATTCTGGACGGTTGGGTATCGGCAGGCACCGGAGAGGAATATGTGGGCACCCTTACCCGGGCGGGCATCGTCGTGGAAGCCTATGAGGGCAACAGCACGATCAACCTGATCCACCGATAGTTACCCGCTTCTCAGGACTCGTTAATCTCCCGGTTCGACCGTCTCGTGTATAATCGCAACGATGAATTCACCGAGGTTTCCCATCCGATCTTTTTCCATTTTCCTGCTCCTCAGCCTCCTGCTGGGGGCTTGCAGCAATTCTTTGTGGGGTAGTTATGAGCCTGATCCGATCGCCGATCAGGAACCTGGCGCCACCGATACTCTTTCCCCGCTGATGATGACCGCGACGGAACTATCAGCGACTTTACAGGTGGAAGCCACGCCCAGCGCGACGATCACCCGCAGCGCTTCTGAGATCTCCGGGGGCACATCTTCACCCGCGATCCTGTATGAAGCCCAGTCTGGTGATAGTTTGAAGGTGGTGGCGATCCACTTCGGCGTTGAGCCCGAGGAGATCACCTCTGCGTCACCCCTGCCGGAGACCGGATTCATCTCACCAGGGATCCCGCTGGTCATACCCAACCGTCTTGCCGGCGTACCGACCTCGCCAGGGCAGAAACTTCTGCCAGACAGCGAGGTGATCTACGGTCCCAGCACGCTGGATTTCGATATTGCCGCCTATGTGGACGAGGCTGACGGATACCTGAGCACTTTCCGGGAGTATCTTGCCATTCCCGGCTGGATCACCGGCGCGGGTTCGATCGAACGCCTGGCATTCGAAAGTTCCATCAATCCCCGCTTTCTGCTGGCATACCTGCAATTCAAGTCCGGGTGGGTGGTCGGGGACCCCATTCCGGGCGTGGATGACAAGTTCCCTCTTGGTTACGACAACCTGCTCTACGAAGGTCTGTACCAGCAATTGCGCTTGCTGGTACAGGATCTGGATGCAGGCTACTATGGTTGGCGGGCTGGAACCTTGAGCGAACTGGTCTTTCCCGATGGCACCACCTTGCGCATCTCTCCGCACTTGAACGCGGGATCGGTCGCTGTGCAATACCTGTTCTCGCGTCACCTGAATTACGCAGATTGGCTGCAGGCGATCGATCCGCAATCCGGTTTCCTGGCGGTGCATGCGCAGATGTTCGGTGATGCCTGGGGCAGAGCCGCGCTGGTCGAGCCGCTCTACCCGCCCGGGCTGATCCAGCCGGATTTATCGCTGCCATCCGAAATCGGATACCCCTGGGCATTCACCGGAGGTCCCCACCCTGCCTGGGAGCAGGAGAGCGCCCTGGCAGCGCTTGATTTTGCACCTGCCGCCGCTGAAAACGGCTGCGTCGAATCGCCCGCCTGGGTGGTGGCGATGGCACCCGGTCAGATCGTGCGTTCCGGCGGTGGGTATGTCCTGCTCGATCTGGATGGTGACGGCTTCGAACAGACCGGCTGGGTGGTGCTCTACATGCACATCGCCACCAAGGACCGCATACCTGCCGGTACCTGGGTGGATGCCGGTGACCATATCGGACACCCTTCTTGTGAGGGCGGGCTGGCATTTGGCACCCATGTCCATATCGCACGAAAATACAACGGCGAATGGGTGGGAGCCGGAGGCGCCTTGCCTTTTATTTTGAGCGGATGGACAGCCCACGAGGGTGCTGCCCCGTACTACGGCACATTAACCAAGGGGGACCAGGTGCTTGTGTCGAGTACCACCGCAACGCACGAATCGCAATTCACCCGCCATGCGGATGAATAAACCTGCCGTGATGTTGTTAAAACGAGTCACCGTTCTGATCCTATTCCTGGTTATGACAGGCTGTTCCACGTTCGAGGCATCCGACCCCTACGTGGCAACTGGTTCATACTCGCAGACGCAGGCGGAAACCCCGACCATGCTCCCTGAGCGCCCGGAATATGACCCCGGGCAACTGGTGGAATACACTGCCCGTTCTGGCGATACGCTTCCCGCACTGGCGGCGCGCTTCAATACCTCCATCGAGGAGATCATGGCGGCGAATCCGATCATCCCTGCCGATGCCACCACGCTGCCCGCAGGGATGCCCATGCTCATCCCGGTCTATTACCGGTCCTTCTGGGGGACGCCATTCCTGATCCTGCCAGACAGCCAGTATATCAACGGTCCCTCTGCCGTTCCATTCGACGTGGAGGATTTTGTCGCCAATAGCGCCGGCTGGTTGAAGGATTTCACCACCTATGCCCAGGGAGCCATCCGCACCGGCGCACAGGTAGTCGAATTGGTGGCAACCAATTACAGCATCCATCCACGCGTGCTGCTAACGATCATGGAGTTTCGCTCAGGTGCGCTCAGCCAACCGATCGCCCCGGAGGGACGTTACACGCTCGGCATCTACAACTATCACTACCCGGGTCTTTACATGCAGCTTGCCTGGGTTGCGAATGTGCTCAACAATGGGTATTACGGCTGGAAGACCGGCTTGCTGATCGAATTCGAACTCGAAGACGGCCGGCTCGAGCGACCGGATCCATGGCAGAATGCGGCAACAGTCGCCTTCCAATATTTCTTTTCCCGCCTGTACGACGTGCAGGAGTATCACGCCATTATCGCTGAGGATGGCATTGCCCGCCTGTATCGCCAGCACTTCGGCGATCCGTGGACTGTGGATGAAGCGCATATCCCGGTCAGTTTGCAGCAACCCAGGCTGAGCCTGCCCTTTCGCACTGGAGAGATCTGGGCTTTTACCGGTGGACCGCATACGGGCTGGGGAACACTACAGCCCTGGGCGGCACTTGATTTTGCCCCCGGTTCAGAAACCAGCGGCTGCAGCCCAACCAACCTGCCCGTCATCGCCATGGCAGATGGCGTGGTGGTCCGCTCTGAGACCGGAGTGGTGATGCTGGACCTGGATGAAGATGGGGACGAGCGCACAGGGTGGAACTTGTTGTACTTGCATGTTGCCACCCAGGGACGCGCATCATTGGGTGCAGACCTGAAGCAGGGGGATGTGGTCGGATATCCTTCCTGTGAAGGCGGCACCGCGACCGGAACCCACATCCATATCGCCAGGAAATACAATGGGGAATGGATCCCAGCCGATAGCGCCATCCCCTTTGACCTGGATGGCTGGATCGCGCACAATGGGGATAAACCCTATGAGGGCAGGCTCACCCGCAACAGTGAGACCGTCATAGCCTGCTCGTGTTCCGACTATCAGAGCCAGCTGGAAGCGGGGCGATAAAGCTGGATCCGGGCTGCCTGCCGGTAACAGCAGAACTGTTATTCCCCGGGCTCGGGCAGGATGAATGTCCCTTCCAGTTGCTTGTTGCCAGCCTCATCGTCGATCTGGTACTTTAATTCCATCGGAGCAACCCTGCCCAGCATCGCCTGCGCCGGGCAGTATTTTGTTGCCGTCAATTCGATCGCCCGTCGCAGAGCCGCCTCGTCCAGGTCCCGCCCGGTGAGGTGATAGAGGATGGTGATACGGGTGAAGACCTTTGGATGTTCCTCCGCCCGCTCCGCCCGGACCTTGACATCAAAACCGGAAACGGGCTGCTGCTTCTTGCGCAGTATCGAGATGACATCCATGGCTGTGCAGCCTGCCAGACTGATGAGCATCAGTTCCAGCGGTCGAAAGCCATCGTCGGCACCGCCCACGGCGGGGTCAGCGCCCAGAGAAAGAGTGAAACCGGAATCTGCACTGCCCGTGAAACTCATGCCTTCGCGCCAGGTCACAACCGCATTCATAACCATCAAGCCTCCTTCAATGTTTCAGCCGTTTTACAAATTTATAGGAACTTTTCCATGTTCAAGGTGCGATATAAACGCTCGCGCGCCGTGGAAGAGATCTCGGGTGTTTCCTCGCCCAGCGTTTGATAAAGCGCGATGGTCTTCCGCAAGGTATCCACGACGACCCGGCAGTTCTCACAGGAAGCCATGTGCGTTTCGATCTCCTGGCACAAAGCCTCGCTCGCCACGCCGTCGATATAATCCGACAGCGAACCGAGGAGTTCTGAACAGTGGATGTGTTCATGCTCACTCATGTTCATCCTTTCTACTTTTCACGCGCTCGCTGTAAAAACCACTCAGGTGTTCGCGCAAGCGCAAGCGGGCGCGCAACAGGCGGGTCTTGACGGCTGTTTCGGTCAGGTCCAGCGCCTCGCTGGTCTCCTGGATGGACAAGCCCTCGATATCACGCAGCAGGAAAACGACCCGCAGAGTCTCGGGCAGAAGGCGGATGGCGGAGTCAAGCATCTGCCGGGATTCCGCATTCAGAAACTCCTCCTCCGGCAGGCAGCACCAATCGGTGAATTCCTTTGGGGCATAATCTGCCACCTGATCATCATCCGGGGTAGACTCATCCAGGGATACCTCCGGTTTCTTCTTGCGCAGCAGCATGAGCGACTCGTTGACCGCAATACGGTAGAGCCAGGTAGAAAGGCTGGAGCGCTGCTCGAAGGTATCGATATTCAGCATTGCTTTTATGAAAGTGTTCTGAAGCACATCCTCGGCATCCTGCGGATTACCCAGCATTTTCAATGCCAAGCGGTAGAGCGGATCGGAGAGGGAATCGACGAGACGATCGAATTCACTCCGGTCTTTTTGACGCAGTGCCTGCACAGAGAATTCATGATCATTCATTAGATGCTCACCTGAACCATAAGTTGCCTTGCAGGAGTATACCTGATTCCTGCCAAGTTCATGACAATAGACACGGACAAAAGTCCAGTGATTTAGGATATTTGCCACTAGGAAGGATGGCATAGATTGGCTAATATCCTACATAACATGGATCTTCACAGGTATGAATCCCTGGCTTTCTTTTCCGATCTGAGCCTCGCGGACCTTGAGGTGCTGTCACCTTGCTTTGACTCCGCCACGTATGTGGCGGGGACGACCATCTTTGAGCAGGGCGATAAAGCCGACCGCCTGCACCTGGTCGCCTCGGGGGAAGTCTCGATCCGTTATAAGCCGGATGACGGACCGGTGATGACCGTCACGCGTGTCCAGCCGGGGAGCGTGTTCGGCTGGTCGGCGGCGGCTGGCAATGCCCGTTACACTTCGAGTGCCATCTGCTCGCTGGACAGCGAGATCTTATCGGTCGAGGGGGATGACCTGCGCCGGCTCTTTGAGCAAAATCCGAGGATTGGGAATGTTCTTAATGAAAGGCTGTCACTCGTCGTGGCAGACCGCCGCAAGAGCCAGCAAGGGAAGTATAATATCCCGGCAGTGGAGAGATTGACACAAGGGAACAGTCCGGGAGGCGGATAAAATGGCAGACCTAAAGACCGAGATCCAAATGAAAGCCCTGGTGGAACAACTAAGCGCCTACATCGAGACGTTCCACGGCGGCTCTGTTGAGTATGTGGATTTTGACGGCAAGGTGCTCAAAGTACGCCTTGGCGGAGCCTGCCTGGGGTGCCCGCTTTCTCCGAATACCCTGCATGGGTGGGTGGAGGGAACCGTGCGACAATTCTTCCCGGATATCGAGGATGTGCAGGCGGTCTAGAACACGGCTGCAGAGATAAAGAAAAACAAATCCTTCCGGTCAGATGACACCGGAAGGATTATTTATAAAGTCAGGATCTGTTATTTCTTACTCAGGGCATTGAAGATCATCAGCCCGCCTGAGATGATCAGGACGATGACCCAGATGATCAGTACCGGGAAGGTATCCTGCACACCGGAGACCAGCCCCAGGATGAGCAACACTGTGCAAGGGATGTAAGCCCAGGTCTGGCGGGCAAGGACTCCCACCAGCAGGAAGGTGATGCCCAACCCCATGAACAGGATACTCCCGGTTTCCAGCAGTCCGAAGTGATCGGACGCCAGTGATACCAACCCCAGGGTGATCAGCACCCCGCCAGGGATGATCGCCCACCAGCGCCTGCGCTCAGCCAGGTAGACTGCCCAGAAGCCCAAGCCAATGCCGCCCAGCATTGCCAATCCGCTCCAGCCCCAACGATCGGGCATGAGGGCGGAGGCGGATGCCCCGGCGAGCGTGAAACCTGGAATGGCTGCCCACCAATTCTCGCCGCGGGTGAAGAAAAGCACGAGGAACGCCACGGCGCTCAATCCGAGGGCGATCGACCAGAACAAGGATGAAGCATCCTTGAGAACGCCTGCAAGTTCCAGCACACCAAGCAGGCTGGCAAAGATCAGCAGAATGCCCAGTGGTATTCGGAAGTCGATTCGTTTCATGCGTAACCTTTCGGTGCTTTATTGGATATCCACGGATGCCAGGCCGCTCTCTATCCGTATCTCGGCGCGATTGGGCGCGCTGTCGTATTCGGGTGAGCGGTATAGGTTTTTATCGATCCTGGGGAAGCGGCTGCTTACATGGTTGGATGCCAATCCGCTTTCGGTGTGGATCTGGGCGGCGACCCCTTCGGGGATCTTAATAAGGATGGTTGCCGCACCGGTATCCACATTGACCCTGGTCATGCCTGCATTGGCGGGAAGCGTGATATCGGTGGTGCTGGCGCCGGTATCCAGGTCGAGTTTGGTAACCTTCAGGTCTCGCAGGTCCAGCACCGATGTGCTGGCACCACAGTCGATATCCAGCACAATGGGTATTTCCCTGGCGAGTGCGAGATCCCATTGATGGCTGTCACCGGGGAGCCAGTTCCAGAAATTGGTGAGGTTCTTCATGTTCACCTGTAATTCAGCACCTGCATGGTTGGTTTTTATTACCGGCAGTGGAGCGCAGGTGCCGTCCAGGGCATTCCCGGGGGCTGCCCCGGCATGGATCTTTAGATCACCAGCGCCATAATCCAATTTTATGCGCAGGCTCTGGTTGTCTTCGAGAGCGAGGGTGATCTTCTCGCCGGTTCTTATGGGTTTTCGGGTGGTTGCGGTGATGATGAACCAGATGCCCAGCAACATGAGGGCAAAGACCCAGAAGAAGGAGAAGAAATTCTCGATCACGCCGAGATTGCGGAGCAATAACAGAGCTGCCGCCATTATTAGCACAATACCCCAGAAAATATTGCTGCGTCTCATGATTTCCTCCTGTTTCCTATCTGATTACCGCTTGCGGAAGATGCCGCGCAGAATGAGCCACAAGCCGAACAGGAACAGCAATCCGATCAGGGCGTAATCCTTGTAAGGACCAAGGATCTCCAAGCCCCCGAAGATGGCTGCGAAGATCACGAACATAATGAGGCTGATGAAGATCGTGTTGATGGCATGACGCCCCTCCTGCTTCAGGGTGCCGCCGATGATGGCTGAGAGCAGGTTCCCCACTCCGCCCAGCCCGGGGAGCAGTGCCCACATGTAGGACCAGGAATCCCAATCACCGCTGGCATTCTGATAGTAGAGGATGCCGCCAACCCCTGCCACGATGCATGCCGGGATCGCCATTTCAGAATTCCCGGTCGCCAGCCCGATCAGGAGCAAAGCGGCACCGGAAAGCATGACCCACATGGGCCATTCGAAATCCAGGTGGAGCCAGGCGGTCCATTCCGGTTGGATCTGGTTGAGCACAAGCCAGCCAGCAACGAGGATGAGGACAAGCCCCAGCACCAATTGTGTTCTGTTCTTTTTATCCATGGTTCCTCTCCTTGAAAAAATGAATTGCTCTACCCTAAGTGTACGAGTCTTGGAGTAAAAAGTTACAAGGTTCAATCCCCTCCTGATCCTATCAATCGTTGATCTGCCATACATGCACGACCGGTGCCGCGCCATCGGCGAACAACTCGAGCAAATACAGGATCCCATTCCGGCGGTCGAAGGTGAGATCCCCAATGCGGTAGCGGCGTTGATCGCCTGTGCCCAACAGGTCGCTCTCGATCTCAGCCGGATTATCGTATAAATAGTCGTCAATATCAAGGGTGGCGTATGGTTGAGGCTCCCAGGACTGGATCTCGCCCAGGGCGACGCGCGCCAATTCCGCCGGATCGTAAAAGATGATCTGGGCATCCCAACGGGTCGTCCACCAGCCGCGGTAGTCATTGTGACCGGCACATTCCACGAAATCCTCGGGCGGGCAGGCACTGCCATCCTCCAGGCGGCAGGTCAGGAAGTCGGTAACCGCCTCGTCCACGCAGGGGTATTCCGGACCTGCCGGGTTGATATAGCCATACCAATACTTAGTCCCGCTGGATTTTGCCCCGGCAAATACCAAGGCAGACCTCGATGAGGCATCCTCCAACCAGGCGGCTCCGGACCACTCATCCGGGTGCTGGTAACCCAGCAAGGCGCGCTCGATCGAGTCGGTCTCGATGGATGTGGCGTAATGGAGCAATGTAATGGAAGGTATGCTTGCCCCGGATGGGTAGGGTGCGCCAAGGTCATCCCATGGGCGGTAGGCGACCAGCACAGGTCCCATCCCCGACCAGCCCCCATCCTTGAAACGACCTGTGCCAAGAAGAAAGCCTTGCGCATAGGCATCAGCCCAGTCAGCCGGGATCTCCAGCATGTAATCGTTGAGGTTGTACCAGGATTGATCGGCGATGAACCAGGTGCCGTGGAATGCCGGATCGGACAGATCTGCACTGAACCATCCGTGGGTTGCCACGGTCGGATCCGGCTCGATGTGCTGTCCCCAGGCAATATGGATGATGGGACCGGTTGCCGGGTGATCCAGGTATAGGAGCCCGGTGCGGACGATCTCTTCCATTTCGGTGAAATGACCGGCGCTGACATCCTGAAAATCCTGCAGGAATTCAGCGCGGTTCAACGACTCGATGGAACCGATGACAGGGATGGGAATGTCGATCTCCGCCACCTGGCTGCCATCGGGGAGTTCGCCATAGGGCAGGCGGTCATGCCCGGTGATGAATAGCGATCCAGGGAAACCATCCTTGGGTCCGGTGGGATCGCCATCCGGGCGGAAGGTCATGGCATTGCCCCCATACTCAAAGGTAAGCGGTCTTTCCCGGTTTTCCGGCAGGCGGAAGGCGCCTAGGTACACCAGGCTCGCAGGGTCGATCACCTCGCCGGGAAGTGGCAGAGTCTCCCCGGATGCTTCCGGTGAGGACGTATCATCCAGACCGGGCTGGTCGGAGGGGAGATTGCAGGATGCCAGCGCACCTGCCAGGATTGTGAGGAGCAGAAAGCGTTTCATCACTTATGGCGTGCAAGCGCCGCCGGGTTGTGCATCTGGCGGGCAGGGGACCGTACAAACCGGCTCCTTTTGTCCATCCGGGATATTCCAGCAACCCAGGATGGGTGTGTCGGTGGCATCCGGCAGCGGGATGATGACCTGTACCGATTCTGCGCCATCACTCACCTCGAGCAGGGTATCCGCTGCCCAGCAGAAGAGACCATTAGGCAGGATGATCCGCCACCAGTCACTATATTGACTGCGGGCATTGATCTCGTAACTCAAGCCTTCGGTCAGCATTGCCATGCTATCATATTCCATACCGGGACCCTTGCGGCAATTGACATTGGCAAGCGCCAGCGCCGTGGGGGTCGAGATGGGCGTAGATGTTCCGGTCTCTGCTTCATATGCACCGCGATCGCATCCCAAACCCTGCGGTCGTGAGACCCCGCGCTGGTCAACATCGATGCAGCGATCGGGATCGCCCGAGTCGATGGCGGGGCTGCTGGGATTGAGGGCATGGTTGAGCGTGATACCGCCATTCATTGCCAGCCCAGCGAGCCAGGGATCCGTATCGATGAGGTCGGTGGGTTCGATCAACCCACAGGAATCGCCGTCCTCCAGATTGTAGCCCTGAGAACCGCCTGCGACGCCAAAGCAATTTACCAAGGCATGGTATGCAAGGATGGAACTGCGCATGGTGACATGCCCGCCGTCGTTATAAATGCCATCGGCATTATTGTAAGCCAGCGTTGCGAATTCGAGGCGCACTTCACCTTCATTGTTATAGATGCCGCTCCCACCCGGCGCGGCAAAGGGAACGATCATGTTCCCGCTGATGGTCGTATTGCTGACAAGCAGGGCAGAACTGCCTCCGTCATTATAGATAGCGCCTCCAAAACCTGCGAGCGCGGTGTTAATGGTCAGGCTGCTCTGGTAAAGATGAAGCAAGCCGCGGTTGAAGATCGCCCCGCCCATCCCGGCGCTGTTGTTCGTGAACCAGGTCATGGTCATGTACATTTCGCCATTATCGTCGTTATAGACACCCCCGCCTTCTGCCGCATCGATGTTTTGATTCAGGGTGACCCGGTTGGTTTCGACGACGCCGTTATTATAGATGCCGGCGCCGCGCTCACTGGCGGTATTCATGGAAACTTCCACATCTTCCAGGGTTGCCTGGGCAGCCATGTTGTTCCAAAGTCCACCGCCCCAACCGGTGGCAATATTGCCGATCAAATGTCCACCGGTCATACTGAAGGTGGCGGTGGCAAAATTATGCACGCCGCCGCCAAAGTCAGCGAAATTCTCGAAGATGTCCGTATTGATCACGGTGGTGGTCCCTGATTCGACAAATATACCGCCACCGGCGGAAGCGCCTGATCCTCCTACCGGAACTTCGGCGTTGTTGTTATGGATGGAACTGGCTACCAGGGTCAGATCCCCATGGCTGAGGATGGCGCCGCCTAATTGCTCCAGCCCATTCATCAGGATGAACTGGTCGATCTTGACCACGGCGGTGCTCATGATCTCCAAGAGGCGGTCTTCGGTCACGCCATCGATGCTGGGAACGCCTTCGCCTTGCAGCAGCACATCATCGGTGATATCCAGGTCACCGGTGGCAGCAGCATCCTCGTCCCTGCCAAGGATGGTCAACTGGTAATTCCCGGCAGGCACCAGGATGGTTTGGAAACCCGCGCAGGCATTGGCGGCAATGACCGCCTCACGCAGCGAGCAATGCCCGCCCGTGCATGCGCCATCATTGACATCCAGGTTGGTTGTAACGGTCAGCGTGTCTGGGCAGGCGGCGGGTGCCGGTACACATGCGGAACCCCAGAAAACCAACGCTACGACCAGCAGGAGGGTGAACAAGGTTTTCTTCATGTTATTTTCTCCTTAGGATCCAGGCAAGCGAGGCGAGCAACAGCGGCAGGATGATGGTCCCCAGGCACGGCAGGCGCTCAGCCACAGGCGCCTCCGGCTGAGGCTCAGCCGGTTCTGTTTCCGATCCGGTTTCAGGATCAGAGGGTGTCACTGGTTCGATCGTTGCGGTAGCTGCCCAGCGGTTGTAGTAAATATTCAACAGTGGGAGGAACTCATCGGTTGCCTTGCGGCTCCCGGTATCAGAGGGGTGATCATCACCGGAAGGATATGCCAGCGTGTCACTGCTGACGTATAAGTGCTGGATCACTCCATCAAGGTAATAATGATGGGCATCTTTTGAGGTCAGGACATTATAAAAATCGAAGACGGCAACATTGGGGAGTGTATAGTTGTTCTCATCCAGCCAATCGTTATACAACCACTGGTTGAAGGCGCGTGCATTCTCTGCATACTCGGGGTCAGAAAGCGGCGGTGCGGTGATGACAACAAAGAGAATATCCGGGCGGGACGAAAAATACCCAAGGATCTCATTATAGACATACTTGGCGTGACCCACCGACAACCAGCCCTCGGGGTCAGGCGGGTCATCCGGGTGCCCTTCCAGCGCGGAGTTGGGGAAACAGGATTTAAACATGACGATCTGGTTCTCGCCGCCAGGGTCATCGAAGAGGCGGGTGTACCCGGAATTCTGACCGCTTTCCTGCAGGAGCGCATCCATGTACGTCGGAGTCTGATCGCTGGCGAACCATTCGATCCAATCCGGGATATCCGTGCGATCGCCAATGGAATCGGGTCCCCAGCCGTAATTGGTATCGCTGACGAAATAATTATTCTCTGCCAGCCTGAGACCCAGGTCACCATAGCCATCGGTCAACCAATTCTCACCGGTGGAGTGGTGGATGAATATGAGTTTGACAGGCTGTGAAGGCGGCTCCGGGTTCAATTCATCCGTTTGTTGAGCGGCAGTGGCTGCCAGGACGGTCGGTGATGCAGGCAGGATCGATAAGCAGAATACGAGCATGAATACGAGGATCATTCTGAATTTGAGCATGCAGACCTCCTAATTCCGATCGAACAACAGGACCTCCTGGTGTGCCATACTGTCTGGCTTGGAAGATCGCCTAAGCGGGAGCCTTGCCGAGCAATTTCCAGACCCAACCATGGAAGCGATGGATGCCTGTATTCACGGCATACATCATGATGCACTCGCCATGAATGGCGGCGATCCCGTTCTCGCGGCAGAATTCGATCGCCTGCGGCGACTCTGCCCCTTGCTGCATCCAAACCCGACGGATGCCAGCGCTTTTCACCTGCTCCAACACCTCCAGCACCCTGGCGGGTGGGACTGTGATCAGGACACCGCCTATCTCTTCGGGCAGGGAAGCGAGATCCTTGTAGGCGCGGTCTCCCTCCAAGGTTTCAGCCTGGGGGTGGACAGGAAAAACCGTGTAACCTTTGGATCTGAGTTCGCGATAAGCCAGGTTGCCAAATTTCTGTCCCTGGCGGGAAACACCTACGACGGCAAGCGTTTTTTGGCTAACAAATTCATCCACAAGTGATTTCGATGTCATTCCGTTCTCCTGATGTCACTATGGTACGGTTTCATTATAAAGAAATGCCAGAAATTTCCAAGCACCCATTTGGGCGAGTACCCGGGTGTCCAGGTTTTCCTTCTTCGGATCAGAAAGGACCGTAGTTAATGGCGACCGCCACTGCCAGGAAGAGCACCGTAACAAGAATCATCCAGGGCCAGAGGCGCAAGACCCATTTGAGCCACTTGTGGTATGGAACCACGGTCAGGCTGAGGGTGATCAGTAGCAGGGCATTCGTGGGGTAGACCAGGTTGGAAAACCCGTCGCCGAAACAATAGGCGCTGACTGCGATCTGACGATTGACGCCGACCAGGTCTGCCAGCGGCATCAGGATGGGGATGACGAGAAGTGCCTTGGCGGACCCCGAGGTCACGAAGAGTTCCAGCACCAGGGTGAGACCATAGATGATCAGGGCGGACACAAAGGGCGTGGTGTTGGCGAACGCGTTGGATGCCCAATGGAGCAGAGTATCCAATATCCCGCCGGAAGCGATGATGTGTTTGACACTCGCCGCCATCATCAGGAGCGGGATGGCAGGAGCAATGCCCAGGAAGCCATCCCAGGCAGCTTTCCAGGCGTTCCTGCCTATTCCGGCGATCAGCGCTGCACCGATGCCGCCGATCACAAAAAGCAAACCCGAGAGCGGCATGGCAAGATCCGACAGGGATTCCACCCAGGAGAATACCATGATCACGACAAGGATGACCAGGAAGAACCCACCCAGGAATAGCGCGGCGCGTTTCATGCGCGGATCGCGGGCGGCACCCTCATCCAATGTATAGGATGCATATTTAAGCCTGCCTGCCTGATCCTCCATAAAAACCGGCGAGGCTTCCGGCTTTTTTTCGACCTTCCTGGCATATCGGACCAGGAAGAAGGAGAGGATGAAGTAGACAACGATGAAAAGGATGATCCGCAACTGCCAGCCGGAGAATAGAGGCAGTTCTGCCAGGCGCTGGGCAGTTCCGATGGTGAAGAAGTTGAAGACCGCCATGGAGAAGCCCACATTGGTTGCCAGGATGGAGATGCCCAGCCCGGTGAGCGTATCCCAGCCGAGCGAGTAGGCAAGCGCGATCACGATCGGGACCAAGGGAACGGCTTCTTCGAGGATGCCAAAGAAACCACCAAGCGCCATGAAGAAGAAGGTGAGCACCATCAGGAGAAGATATTTCCGCGCCCCAAATTTCCTGACCGTGGTGTGGATGATGTATTTTAAAATACCGCTCCTGTCCATGACCGCAAAGGCGATGCCAACCAGGACGATGAACAGGATGACCCCAATGATGGTTACGCCGCTATCCGAGGTAAAGACCTCGACCGGTGCGGTGAACCAGCGCCAGATCGGGTAGGCTGGTCGGTCTGTATAAGTAAAGGATTCGGCATCGATCACCTCGCCGCGCCCCTCCACCGTCACACGACCATATTGCCCGGCAGGCACAAGCCGGGTCATGATCCCGGCAGAGACCATCAGGATCAAAATGATGGCAACCGCTTGAATGAAAGCCTTGCGGCTGATTCGAAGTCCTGCTTGTTCGTTGCTCATGGGAATCTCCTCCTGTCCAGGATCTGGTTGCCTTCAAGTGTAGTGCATAGTGCCATGCGAGTCAATTTACCCCCAGACGGGGCAAAGCTGCCATCCAGACATACATGCGCTGCTGACAGGTTAAATTGTAGAAAAGAAACACGGATTGTGATAAAGTAAGCATGGTTGATCCGGATCGAATTCATCGAACCAGGAGGTGAGCGATGACTGGCATGAGAGAAAAGCGATTGAGCGGCGTATTACTGGCTGATGACGGCTCGGAGCATGCGCGGGCAGCGGTCAAATTCCTGTGTGACCTGCCCCTGGCGAAGGATACCCCCATCCAGGTTCTGCGAGCCTTCCATTCCACCCAAGCCACGGAATCCTACCTGCTTGAAGCCCAACTGCAGGAGACCTGCGAACCACTGCGAGCGGCGGGTTACCGTCCAGAACCAGACCTGGTGCTCGGCTCGCCGGCAGAGCTGATCATCGAGCAAGCCAGCGCGCGCGGGCCGCGGTTGATCGTACTCGGTGCCAAGGGGTTACGGGCAACATTGGGCATCCTGCTGGGTGGCGTTGCCCAGCAGGTAGTGGAATATGCCTGCTGTCCGGTATTGATCGTGCGGGAACCTTACCGGGGGCTTAAGCGCCTGTTACTGGTGACCGACGGATCAGCCTACAGCGATTATGCGCTGGACTACCTGGCTGAATTCCCGCTACCCGGAACTGCCGAGATCACTGCCATGCATGTCATGGCGCCGCCCGCACCCGTGATGGCGCCGGTGGAACCGGGCTACCTGGGTCCACCAATCGCACCGCTGACGTCGCTGCCTGCCGAGGGCGACCGTGCCCGCGAGGCAGAAGCGAGATCCCTGTTGAAGAGGACGCAGGAAAAACTCCAGAGCAGCGGATGCATATGCACCACCGAACTCCGGCAGGGCGATGCGGCAACCGAGATCATCGATCTGGTCAAGACCCGGAACATCGACCTGATCGTTACCGGTTCGCGCGGGTTAAGCCCGATGAAAGCCTGGCTGCTGGGCAGCGTGTCTCGAAAACTGGTGCATTATTCGAATTGTTCCGTCCTGGTCGTGCGCAAGCCGGGGGTATGACCTCCTCGCGCACGGCTGGATTTTTTCTCAAGCTGTGCGATGCCATCACATAATCAAGGGAGCAGTGAAAATGGATTTCTTTGAATTGATCGCCAGCCGCAGGTCGATGCGCAAGTTTGCGGATACCCCCGTGGAAGAGGAGAAGATCAAGGCGATCTGCGAAGCCATAAACCGCGCCCCATCGGCGGGTAATTTGCAGGCCTTTGAGGTCTTCCTCGTGCGGAAATTGGAGCACAGGCAGGCACTGGTGAAAGCGGCGCTCGATCAGGGTTTCATCGCAGAAGCCCCGCTCGTCCTGGTCTTTTGCGCCCACCCGGCGCGCAGCGTGGAACGCTATGCAGAGCGCGGCACCGAATTGTACTGCCTGCAGGATGCCACCATCGCCTGTACCTTCGCGATGCTGGCAGTCAGGGCACTCGGGATGGATACCGTCTGGGTAGGCGCATTCGATGAACCGGCGGTCAGCGAGCTGCTGCAACTTCCCGCAACTTTGCGCCCGATCGCCATGCTGCCCATCGGGTCTGCCGGCAGGGTACCGAATCCCCGCCCGCGCCGGGATCTAAATGATCTGATCCACGAAGTGTGAACAACCCGTGAACAAGCAGAAGAAACCGGTCAGGGCTGGATGCCTTGACCGGTTTTGACCTTTAGATCCAGCCCAGAACCGGGATGAAGACCACCAGGGCGAGGATATCCACAGCCCAGATCGTGCCGACCGTGATCAACTTCGATTTCATCGACTTCATGTCGAAGACCCAGAAGGCGACAATGAAAAAGGTCAGATAGCCAAAAAGGAAGATCAACCAGGGAGCGCCGCGGTTCCACCAGGGGTAATCCCAGGTCAGGGCGTTGGCTCCATTGAGCAGGTATTCGATGAAGACACAAAAGATTGATCCGGCGATGGCGATGAACCAGCGGTTGGGAAGCCCAAGGATCCGGGTCTTTTTATCGGGTAACAGCATTTTGGACCAGATGATGCCCGAGACCGCGAACATGAACATGATCTCGATGTTCAATCCAACAAGGATGAGGAAGGCGGTATCGCCCGGCGCGCACCAGACAGGCGCATAGTTGGTGAAATGCAGTACGAGGGAATTCCAGATCTCGTTGAACCAATCCATCCCCCAGAACGCCAGTCCAGCCAGTACCAGATTCCAGTTGCGCTTTTCTGTCTCGCTGACATACACGTAGAAGACAAAGGCGAGCAGCGGGATGATGTACCACTTGAATTGACCGGGGTCACGCAGGATGGACAGGGCTTGCAATGCATAATCAGTCATGGCAATCTCCTTGTTTTCCAACGTACGATCTGAAAGGGATCAGTAATACCGTTCAATCATGGAATTGCTGCATGGCAGCATAGACCGCACGGAGACCAAAGTCCAGCGCCGCGACCGGAACGCGCTCATCTGCGGCGTGGATCGTGTTGATGAAATTGAAATCTTCGGGAAGCTGGAGCGGTGTAAAGCCGTAGGTTTGAATACCGAGCAGCGAGAAGAAACGGGCATCGGTCACACCCGAGAGGACGAATGGCAGGGGGATGCCCTGAGGGTCGAGGGAGCGCAGCACCTCGCTGAGGGTGGCAAATAAACCCATCTCGGCGGCAGAGGGTCCAGGCTCGGATTTGATGACTTCGATCTCCAGGTCCTTGCCCAGCAGAGTGCGCATTTCGCGGATGATATCTTCCGGAGAGGCTCCAGGCACAAGGCGACCATCCATGCCCAGGGTTATCGCCGCCGGGATGACATTGGCTTTTTCACTGGCTTCGAGCATGGTCGGGCTGACGGTATTCCTGACCAGCGGAGCGAACAGGGTCCCGGACTTGCCCAGCAGGTTCAGGATGCTGCCGGTCAGCGCCGGCTGATTCACCAAACGAAGGATCTGCCCGCGCAGCCCACCGAGTTCCTGCGCCAATGCCGAGATCATCATCCGCACCGGGGGCGTGATATGCACGGGGAGTTCTTTTTCATCCAGCAGGCGGAGTGCTCGCGATAACTTCGCCATGGCTTGCCCCTGCAGGGGCATGGAACCATGTCCGCCGCGGCCGCGGAACGTGACTTTCATCCAGCAGACTTGCTTTTCAGCGATCATGATGGGATAGAAACGTTTTCCCGCCAGTGTGATATTGAAGCCGCCGAATTCGCCCAGCGCATAATGCACATCTTTAAACAGGTGTGGATGTTCATTCACCAGAAATCGTGCCCCAAAATCATCCCCGGCTTCTTCGTCGGCGAGGGCAGCAAAGATCACATCTCCAGGCAGGGAGAGGTTCTCTGCTTTGGCTTTCAACATCGCGGCGAGGTACATGGCGACACCGTGCTTCATATCCAGCGCGCCGCGCCCCCAGATAAAACCATCCGCGA
>JBFYSG010000009.1:0-11081 GCA_041301835.1 Chloroflexota bacterium
CGAAGAAGGAAGTGATCTCCAACTGCTTCAGGTAGCCGTCCACCCACCAGTGCGGGGAACTGGAAACGATCGCCTGGTGCAGGTTCAGCCGCGCCGCCGCGGCGATCATTTCCCGCGCCCCGGGGAGCGCCGGCAGGCGCGCTTGCACCTCCAGCCGCAGGCGGCGTGCCTGCTGGCGGATGGCTGGTGGGTCCAGCGGCTCCCCCGTCAGCTCTGCCAGGTGCCGGGCGGGATCAAAATTGTCATCCGTCGAGCCGACGACGCGCTCGATCCAGGTGGCAAGGGGAAAATCCGCCCCGTGATCGGCATAGATCTGGCGCCAGATCTCCACCTCCGGGGATTCGGTATCCATCAACAGACCATCGAAGTCGAATAACAGGGCTTGGATCATGGGCGATCCGCCCCATTATACCCGCGGCGCCGGAACCTGGTTTACAATGGACGCATGAGCCCCGTCCCCGCCCGCCGCAGCCGCCTGGGAAGCGGTTATACCATCGCCCTGGTCAGCGCCGCCATCCTCTCCACCACGGCGGTATTCATCCGCCACCTGACCCAGGCATACCAGGTCCCGGCGCTGGTGCTCGCCTTCTGGCGCGATGTCTTTGTCAGCCTGGCGCTGCTGCTGGTCTTCCGCCTGGCGCAGCCCGCCCTGCTTGCCATCCGCCGCCCGCAGTTAAAGTACCTTCTGCTCTACGGCTTGATGCTGGCGGTCTTCAACTCCGCCTGGACGCTCTCGGTGGCGTTCAACGGTGCCTCGGTCGCCACGGTGCTGGCGTACTGCTCGGCGGCTTTCACCGCGCTGCTGGGCTGGTGGTTCTTCAAGGAAAGCCTCTACCCGGTCAAAGTGGCGGCAGTCGTCATCTGCCTGGCGGGCTGCGTGCTGGTGGCGGAGGCGCTGGATCCCGCCGCCTGGAGGCTCAACCTGCCCGGCATCCTCACCGGCGTGCTCTCCGGCTTGATGTGGGCGCTGTACAGCCTGATGGGGCGCTCCGCCTCACGGCGCGGCTTGAACCCATGGACCACGCTGTTCTACACCTTCACCTTCGCCGGCGCCTTCCTGCTGGTCTTCAACCTGCTTCCCGGGGGTCTGCTCCCCGGCGCGGCGGCGCGCCCGGCAGAATTGTTCTGGTTGGGGCAGTCCTGGGCAGGCTGGGGCATCCTCATCCTGCTTGCCGTGGGACCCACGCTGGCGGGCTTCGGGTTGTACAATGTTGCCCTGACCTCCCTGCCCTCCAGCGTGGTCAACCTCATCGCCACCTCCGAACCGGTCTTCACCGCGCTGACCGCCTATCTGTTCCTGGGCGAGCGTCTCACCTGGGTGCAGATCCTCGGCACTCTGCTGGTTCTGGGCGGGGTCGTGTTGTTGAAATTATATGAAGGCTGGTTGGCAGGCAGAAAAATAGCGGAACAGGACCGAGAAGGAAATGCCTCATGACCCGCGCCCGGCAGGCGCAGCCCTTCAAACCAGATCATTGCTCAACCTAAATTCCCACTAGTAAACAGCCTGCAGACTCCCTATACTGGGGGCATAGAGAAGGGATGCTGCCATGACGATCAGAAAGTACTCAAGGTTCCTGTTCATCTTCCTCTTCCTGTGGATGACCTCCTGCTCACTCCCGTTTCTCCCGTCTGGAGACAGCACAGGATCCCCCCCGCCGCCGCTCCCCCCGGCAGGCGAGGATACACCCACCATCCAGCCCCCAGCCACAGCCACCCTCACCGCCACGATGCAGCCTGCAACGCTGACGCTGGACGGAGCCTATTTCTGCCGCCGCGGACCGGGCACCAACTACCTGGATGTAGTCGACTACCCGTCCGGGACGGTGCTTCCTATCATTGGGAGCAGCGCTGGATGGTGGCTGGTGGCGATCGAGGATCACCGCACGCACCACACGGAATGCTGGATCGGCGGCGGGGTCACATCGGGTGACATGGGCACGGTGCCCGTGCTGCCCGCGCCCGCGGGCTTCGTGCCGGTGCACGACGAATCCAATTGGTCAAGCCTCATCTACCTGGATTGCTCGGAACTGGACGAGTACCGCTGGATCTGGAACGAAACCAGCAGCGGGGAGTACGTGGCTACCACCCCCATCCTGGGGGTGGCGCGACCAACCATCGTCTATGACCAGTGGATCGGCGTCTGCCCGGGCTGGTTCCCACCGGAAGTGGTGAGGGTGCGGGACGAGGCTACCTGGCAGGTGATCGGCTACCTGACCTGCACCGAACTGGAACTGTACACCTGGACTTGGAACGGAGCCAGCAGTGGAGAGTACGTTGCCAGTGCCACCATCTTTGGCAGCGACCGACCGACGATCTACATGGGTGATGTGACGCCGCACTGCCCGCTTTTCAGTCCGTAGGCGACCCGCAAAATAACCCTGCGGAGGCGCCTTGTGGCAGCCTCCGCAGGGACACGTTGAAACCAACCCCGGTTCAAGGTGTGAAATTGATGCTGTGGGTCACACAGGTTCCCACCAAGCCATCCTGCGAACACAGGGTGACATCCGCCCGGAGTGAATGACCCGGCAGGTCGTGATCAAAGCCATAGGTATAGATGATGGCGCTCTCGCCAGGGGCGAGCTTGGGGACGGAGGTGGTGGTCCCGCAGGTATATGCATCGGTGAACTCATCTGCTTCCATGGGACTGGAAGTGTAGGAAGTCGTCAGGTCGGTGATCGTGGCTTTGAACGATTCCCAGGTGAGGACGCCGATGTTGCCGAACTTCAAGCGGGTGTAACGCATCGCACTGCATCGATCGATGCCGACGAAACTGAGAGCGAAGTCAATGATGGGGGTGGGTGTGGGCATTGGGGTATAGACCGGCAGCGGATTGGTGTCGCCCACCAGGGTGGCATACTGCCCCCAGACCCAGCAGTACCCGGCGCCGTGGGGGTTGGCGATATACCAGTAGTTGCCGCTGGGGTCGCGGGCGAGAACCTCGGCAGTCTCGCCGACCATCAGTCCGCCCACCATGTCATAGACCTGCCCCGGACCCGTGCGGCAGTTGGTATCCACCGTAACGCTGATGGTGACGTTCCCGGGCGTGCCGGTAAAGGTCAGCGTGGGCGTATCTGTAGACACGGCGGCAGGCGTCCCGGTGACAGACCCGACTGGCAGGTCGCCGGGAAATGGCGTGGGCGGGTCGGCAACCTGGAGGTTGCACGACGCCAGCGATAGCATGACGATCAACACGAACCAGGCGAATCCTCTCTTGGTCAGCATGTCTCCTCCTTTGTGGTAACTCTATTGTACACATTTGATTTGTTTATACAACTACCCAGTTCTCCTAAAGGATAACCGGGTAGTCCATGGACAACGGGGGAGAGTAAGGGCAGCGCCTGTTCTACAGGTGGGGGAGCAGGGCGTCCCAGTCGAACACCAGGTAGGGGATGTCGCTCTCGATCCTTGCGCGCCGCCCCTGCATATAGCCGGCACACCATTTGTCCTGGGGGGTTTCGCCGTAGGTGGAGAGGATGGCGGCAAACAGGTCGATCTCACGCAGTTTGAGGAAGTGGGGTATCTCGCAGAGCCAGCGCCTGTGCAGGCGGTTGTGCTCGCGGTAGCCTTGCAGGAAGACAGGCATGAATTCAGCGGTGAAACGGGCGGGGTCTTCTTCATCATGCATGGAGATGTAGAACAGGACCATGGCGATATCATAAATGAAATGCCCGTACACGCAGTCGTCGAAGTCGAACAGGGTCAGGGCATAATCCTCGTCCACGAACAAGTTGCCGAGGTGGGCATCCTGGTGGATCATGCCGTAGCCCTCAGAGTCGCGTGACAGGCTGCGGAGGTGATCGAAGACCGCCTTGTACCTGGCATGGATCACATGATCCTCGGGCGGGATCTGCCGGTCAGGCGTGTTGTTCTCATCCGAATCCCAGGCATAGCGCCGCCAGGCGGGGTTGGAGGGCTGATAGGTCTTGGCGGCGGCGTGCATGCGCCCCAGCAGCTGCCCGTAATTCAGGTACAGGCGCTCATTGAAATGCTCTTCCCTGGCAATACAGCCGCGCGCCTTGACGAAGGCGGTGCAGAGGAACTGCCCGCCATGCCCGTCCGCGAGCGGTTCAACCAGGTCTCCAGAGCGGGAATAGATGGCGCGGGCGACCCCCACGCCGGCATCCGCAAGCGTGTTGATCCAGTCCACCTCGCCGCAGATCAGGGCGGGGGTGCGGCGGCTGGAATGACCGATGCGCAGGATGAAGTCGCCGTCCGGGCGGGTGAACTCGTAGATGATGCTCTCGAAACCATCCAGCAGTTTCAGGCTGCCGGACGGGATACCGTAGCGCCGGCAGGCGGTAGCCAGCAGGGTGTCGTTGAAGCGGGAAGCAATGGTGGAATCCATGTTCGTTATCCTTCCGGATGTTCATTATACAGAACGAGCCTGGATTGAAAACCTGCTGCAGAGGGGTAGGATGCCCCTCTGGGGAATAAAACGGCGCGCCCGGGGGCGCGCCGCTGGTGGTTGGCTGTAAACAAGACAAACTACTTTAATACCGCTCCGGCTGCCAGGGCGAACAGCCCCGCCGGCAGGAATTGCAGGATCAGCGTGGCAAGCGCCGTGACCAGGGTGGTGAAGTTCAACCAGGGATCGACCTGCACATCCGCATCCCCGGAGCGCATGTACATCAGCACCACAATGCGCAGGTAGTAGTATGCCGAGATGAGCGAGGTCAGCACGCCGATGATCGCCAGCCCGATGAAGCCGCCCTCAACCGCTGTGCGGAACAGGTAGAACTTGCCCACCAGTCCCAGCGTGGGCGGCATGCCGGTGAAGGAAAGCATGAAGAGCGTCATTGCCGCCGCCAGCAGGGGCTTGCGCCTGCCCAGCCCGGCGAAATCGTTGATCTCCAGCCCGCGGGCATCCGGCTTCTCCAGCGCCATCACCACCGACCAGGCGCCGAAGGAGGTGACGGCGTATGCCACCAGGTAGAACAGCGCCGAGGCGACCGCATCCGCCGAAACGCCGGGCGTGCCAAAAGACACCAGCGCCATCAGGATATAGCCGGCATGGGCGATGCTCGAGTATGCCAGCATGCGCTTGATGTTCGTCTGGGCGATGGCGATGAGGTTGCCGCCCAGCATGGTCAGCGCCGAGAGTCCCCACAGCACCGGCGTCAGGTCCGCCGCCAGGGCGGGGAACGCCAGAACGAAGATGCGCATCAGCGCGGCGAAACCCGCCGCCTTGGCGCCAACCGACATGAACGCCGTCACCGGGGTGGGCGCGCCTTGATACACATCCGGCGTCCACATGTGGAAGGGCACCGCCGCCACCTTGAAGCCGAACCCGACCAGGATGAGCGCCGCGCCGATGACCAGCAGGGCGGGGATCTCCGCCGCCGGGTCGAGCATCAGGAATGCCAGGATGCCTTCCAGCGAGGTGCTGCCGGTGGCGCCGAAGACCAGCGTGATGCCGTAGACCACGAAACCGGTTGAGAAGGAGCCCAGCAGGAAATACTTGAGCCCGGCTTCCTCAGAGTCTGCCCTCGGGCGGGCGAACGCCGCCAGCACGTAGAGCGGGATGGAGAGCAGTTCCAGTGCCAGGAAGATGACGATCAGGTCAGCCGCCTGCGCCATGAGCATCATCCCGGCGATGCTGAACAGCAGCAGGGAGTGGAATTCGCCGCGCTCCAGCCCCATGCGCTTGAGGTAACCATGCGCCTGCGCCACGCCCAGCAGACCCGCGCCCAGGAAGAGCACATTCAGGAAGCTGGAGAATCCATCCAGCCTGACCATGCCGCCAAAGCCGGTCAACTGCTCGCCTGCCTGCGCCAGGGTCAAGCCCATTGCCAGCGCCAGCCCCGCCGCCGCCAGCAGTGCCGTCCAACCTTTGCGTCCGCGCGGGATGAACAGGTCCACCAGCAGCAGGATGCAGGTCCACACCACCAGGACCAGGAGCGGAAGGATTGTGAATAGATCGGTTAAGGTCATAACATCTCCGCGTAATCCGGCGCTCAGGGCAGGACAGACAGCAGTTTCTCCACCGTGGGAGCCATCAATTCAAAGAACGGCTTGGGATACAGACCGATCCAGAAAATGAAGACCAGCAGCGGGACGATGGTGACGATCTCGCGCCAGTTCAGGTCGCGCAAGGCATGCCCGTGCTGCTTCACTTCCGCGACGATCGAGCCTTCCGGACCCAGGAACATCTTCTGGAACATGTAGAGGATGTAGACCGCCGCCAGGATGACGCCCGCCGCGGCGATGCCGGCGAACCAGGGCGAGCCGATGGCTTTGGAACCAAAGGCGCCCAGCAGGATGGTGAACTCGCCCACAAAACCGTTCAAACCCGGCAAGCCCATCGAGGAAAGGGCGACGATGAGCATGACCGTGCCGTAGACCGGCATGATCTTCCATAAGCCGCCGTACACCGCCAGTTCGCGCGTGTGCGTCTGCTCGTAGACCATGCCCACCAGGAGGAACAAGGCACCCGTGCTCAGCCCGTGGTTGATCATCTGCAGGATGCCGCCCTCGATGCCCTGCGCGTTCAGGGCGAACAGACCCAGCATGACAAAGCCGAGGTGGCTGACCGAGGAATAGGCGACCAGTTTCTTGACGTCCTTCTGGGCGTACGAGACCGCCGCCCCGTAGATGATGCCAATGACCGCCAGCAGGGCGATCCAGGGCGCCAGGCGCACCGAGGCATCCGGGAAGAGCGGGATATTGAAGCGGATGAAGCCGTAGGTGCCCATTTTCAGCAGCACGCCTGCCAGGATGACCGAACCCGCCGTCGGCGCTTCCACGTGGGCATCCGGAAGCCAGGAATGCAGGGGCCACATCGGCACCTTGATGGCGAAGGCGGCAGCGAAAGCCAGGAAGAGCCACAGCTGGATGTCAGCCGGGATGACGCCCTTCAAAAGCAGGTCGGGCACCGAGAATGTCCCCTGGTAGATGCCCAGCCACAAGATCGCCAGCAGCATCAGGATCGAGCCTGCCATCGTGTAGAGGAAGAACTTGATCGCGGCGTAGATGCGGCGCGGTCCGCCCCAGATGCCGATCAGGAAGTACATTGGCACCAGGGTGAATTCCCAGAAGATGTAGAACAGGAACAGGTCCTGCGCCAGGAACACGCCCAGCATGCCCACTTCCAACAGCAGGAAGAAGAGCATGAAATCCTTGACACGCTCCTCCACCGCCGTCCAGGTGGAAAGGATGGAGATGGGGCTCAGGAAGGTCGTCAGCAGCACCAGCAGGATCGACAACCCGTCCACGCCCACGGCATAGCGGATATCCCAGCCTGCCACCTGGATCCAGGGCAGGTTGAGCGCCAACTGCAGGTCGGGGTTGGACTTGTCGAACTGCGTCAGCATCCAGATGGACAACCCGAAGGTGACCAGCGAGGCGAGCAGCGCCGTCCAGCGCAGCAGATTCTTGCGCCCGGCAGGCATGAACACAAGCACCAGCACGCCCACCAGCGGGAAGAAGATTACCAGGTTGAGGGGATTGGTCAGGAATTCCATAGTCCGTCCTCTATTTCAGGATCAAGTAGCCAAGGATAACGACAACACCGAACAGCACCGCCAGCGCATAACTGCGCACAAAACCGTTCTGCACGCGGCGCAGGGTGGTGGAAGCGCGCTTGGTCAGTTCGCCCAGACCGTTGGCAAAAGCATCGATGCCCTGCTGGTCCACGCGCAGGTCCAGCACGGTGCGGGCAAGATAATTGTACGTACCGGCAATGACCTTGTCGTGGAACCAGTCATGCCAGAAGCGCCAGTCGATCACCTCCGCCAGGAAACGGCAGAGCGCCTCGTAGGGCTTGAGCAGCACGGCGCGGTAGATCTCGTCCACGAACCACTTGTTCTCCATGCCGGTGAACAGGAAACCGAGCGGTTTCTTCAACGGGTCTTTTTGACCGCCTTCCAGCGGCTTGCGCCCGTAGAGCAACCAAGAGATGAAGATCGCCAGCAGCGCCAGCAGGGTGGTTACCAGCGCCACGAGCGGGTTCAAGCCGCCCCACGAGATCTCGAGCCAGGCGGGCAGGTGCAGTTCGTGCTCCAGCACTTCGATGCTGTGCTCGAGCCAGTGCCCCAGGCTGTGCACGCCGGGCAGGTTGAGGGCGCCGCCCAGCAGCGACAAGCCCGCCAGCACCATCAGCGGCACGGTGATGACCCGGGGGCTTTCCTCGGCATGCTCCGCCGCGGCGTGGCGCGGCTTGCCGAACCAGACCATCCACACCTGCCGCCCCATGTAAAAGGCGGTGAAGAAGGCGGCGATGGTCAGCAGGATATAGAGCTCGGGGTGCAGTTTCGCCGCGTCCAGCAGGATCTCGTCCTTCGACCAGAATCCGGCGAACGGGAAGATGCCCACCAGCGCCAGCGTGCCGATGATGTAAAGCCAGAAAGTCACCGGCATACGCTTGCGCAGACCGCCCATGTTGCGCATATCGCCCGGGTCGAACACCTCCCCGTGTTCCCCGGCATGGTGCGCCAGGTGGTGATGCCCGCGCTCCAGCCCCAGGATGACCGAACCGGCGGAGAGGAACAGCAGCGCCTTGAAGAAAGCATGCGTCACCAGGTGGAACATGCCCGCCACGTAGGCGCCCATGCCCACCGCCGCCACCATGAAGCCCAGCTGGCTGATGGTGGAATATGCCAGCACTTTCTTGATGTCATACTGCCCGACGGCGATGGTGGCGGCGAACAGCGCCGTCACCGCCCCGACCAGCGCCACAATGTACTGGGCATCCGGCACCTGCGAGTAGAGCGGCGCGGAACGTGCCACCAGGTACACGCCAGCCGTGACCATCGTGGCGGCATGGATCAGCGCCGAAACCGGCGTGGGACCCGCCATGGCATCCGGGAGCCAGACATACAGCGGGATCTGCGCCGACTTGCCTGCCACGCCGATGAGCATGAACAGGGTGATGACAAGCATCACCCCGGGCTGGGCGGCGGCGATCTGCTCAGCCTGGTTGAAGACCTCGCCGAACTGCAGGCTGCCGAAATGCCAGAACAGGGTCATGCCCGCCAGCAGGAAGCCAAGATCGCCGATGCGGTTGGTGATGAAGGCTTTCTTGGCGGCATTGGCGTTCGCCCAGGATGGTCGCCCGAGCGTATCCATGTCGTACCAGAAACCGATCAGCAGGAAGGAACACAGCCCCACGCCCTCCCAGCCGACAAAGAGCATGAGGTAGGAATCGCCGCTCACCAGGAGCATCATCATCATGATGAACAGGTTCATGAAGACGAAGAAGCGGCGGTAGCGTTTCTCGTCGTGCTTGAAGCGCACATCCTCGTGCATGTAGCCGATGGCATAAATGTGGATGAGCGTGCCGACACCCGAGACGACCAGCATCATCGTCACCGAGAGCGTATCGACGCGGAAATTCCAGGGGATATCCAGCGTGCCGATGCGGATCCATTCGGCGAAGGGGACGACCTGCGCCTCGCCGCCGCCTGCCCACAGGGCAACCGCCAGCAGGACCGAGACGAGAAAGGTCAGCCCCGAGGCGGCGCTCGCCAGCGCGCCGATGGCTTTTTCACCCATCCTGCCGCCGAATGCCATATTCAGCAGCAGCCCCAGCAGGGGCAGGAAGACTACGAGTGGAACCAGGTTGAACAGGGTTTCCATGATCATCCTTTCAAACTGCTCATCTGGTCCACATCGATGCTGTGCTTGGTGCGGAAGATCGCCACGATCAGCGCCAGACCCACCGCCACCTCCGCCGCCGCCACCGTCATCACGAAGAAGACGAACAACTGCCCGGTGAAGACATCATACTGCCGGGCGAACGCCACGAAAGCCAGGTTGGCGGCATTGAGCATCAACTCGATGGACATGAAGATAATGAGGGCATTGCGCCGGATCAGCACGCCCAGCGCGCCCATGGCGAACAGGATCGCCGAGAGAACAAGGTACCAGGTCAGAGGGATCATGCCGGCTCTCCTTTGCCCTGCTTGGTCAGCACGATGGCGCCGACCATTGCCACCAGCAGCAGGATCGAAGTCACCTCGAACGGCAGCAGGTACTGGTTGAAGAGCATCGCCGCCATGTCGCGCAGCGAATCCATCGTATTGGCTTCAGCGCCAGGCAGCGACAGCAGGCTGGCGCTGCGCACGCGCTCAATGAGCAGGTAACCCGCCTCCAGCAGCAGCACACCCGCCGCCACGACCGCCAGTGGTCGCTGCCAGGGCAGCACCTCGCCGCGCGGCAGTTTATCGGCGCCCAGGAGCATGATGACGAACAGGAACAGCACCATGATCGCCCCGGCGTACACGGTCACCTGTGCCATGGCGATGAAGGGCGCGCCCAGGATCAGGTAAAAGACCGCCACCGAGGCAAAATTCAACACCAGGAAGAGGGCGGCATAGACCGCGTTGCGGCTCAACAACAATCCCGCCGCGCTCGCCAGCGCGACGACTGCCACGATCAGGAAAAGGATGAGGGAAGGTTCCATGGGCTCAATCCTGCGGGTCTTTCATCTCGGGCACGGAACGGGTGTATTTGCCCGGCTCGGTGCGCTGGGGGGTCGTCTGCCCGCCTGCCGGGATCGGATCGATCAGCATTTCCTTGGGATAGATCGCGGCGCGGCGGTCGGTGAAGGACAGTTCGTACTGGTCGCCCAACACGATGGCTTCGGTCGGGCAGGCATCCTCGCAGAAGCCGCAGTAGATGCAGCGCAGCATGTTGATCTCGTAGGTGCTGGCATAGCGTTCGCCCGGTGAATAGCGCTGCTCGTCGCTGTTCTCGGCGGATTCCACGAAGATGGCGTCCGCCGGGCAAGCCGCGGCGCACAGCGCGCAGCCGATGCACTTCTCCAGCCCGTTCTCGTAGCGCTTCAGCACGTGCCTGCCGCGGAAGCGCGGCTTGACCGGTTTCTTGTGCTCGGGGTACTGCACCGTGACGGGTTTTTCGAACATCGAGCGCAGGGTCACCCAGAGACCCTTCACCAGCCCGATGAGAGGTTCAAGCACGCGCATGTTCTTTCCTCCTCAATGACTGGTAGATCCCCAGGATGGCAACAAAGCCGGCCATAAGCGAAAGGATCGGAATCCCCACCAGGAACAGGTGCCGGCTGAATTCCTGCGCCGCAAGCACACCGACTGCAGAAACGATAATCAGCACCAGGGACAGCGTTA
>JBFYSG010000010.1:0-5907 GCA_041301835.1 Chloroflexota bacterium
TTCCTGGGGCGCAACACCCCCAAATGGATCTCGTACCCTGCGGCGGCGCTGGCGGGCAGCGTGCTGGCGGTCTGCTCGTGCACCATCGTGCCGCTCTTCGCCGGGATCTATAAAAAGGGGGCGGGCATCGGTCCTGCGATCACCTTCCTGTTCTTCGCGCCCGCCGCCAACATCCTGGCGCTCATCTACACCGGCGGGGTCATCGGCGCTGACCTGGCATTTGCGCGGTTGTTCCTTTCGCTGGCATTCGGCATCGGCATCGGCATGATCATGGCGCTCATCTTCCGCAAGGACGACCTGGCGCATGATAAAGCCACCGACACCATGTTCGCCGGGCAGAAGTCCATGCGCCGCGCCGCGCTGGTGTTCCTGCTGGTCCTGATCGCCCTGCTGCTCTCGGGCACGCTCAAAGTCGGGCTGCTGACGGACACCTACATTGACCTCAACCTGCCCGTCTCCGGCATGGACCGCTTCCAGGATCTGCTCTACAACCTGGTGCCTTACGATGCCAGCCGCGGCGAGGAGGGCGTCACCGCCCAGGGTGCCATCCTGATCGGTCTGCTGGTGCTGGTGGGGCTTGCCTCCTGGCGCGGCTTCGAGCGCATCCACAACGGCTTCAACGCCTGGACCTGGATCGCCCTCGGCTTGACCGGTTTCACACTCCTGACCGCGGCGGTCGGCATGACCCCGCATGCCGGCGGACTGACCATCCTCCTGAATGGCAAGTTCTTCGGCGTGCTGCTGGCGCTGGTGGTGCTGGGCGTGATGATGAAACGCTCGCTCAGCCGGGACGAACTGCGCGACTGGTTATGGGAATCCTGGCGCTTCGTCAAGCAGATCTTCCCGCTGCTGGTGGCAGGCGTCTTCGCGGTGGGCGTGATCCGCGTGCTGATCAAGCCGGAATGGATCGAGACCCTCGCCGGTCAGAACACCCTGAGCGGCAACCTGGCGGGCGTGGTCTTCGGCGTCTTCATGTACTTCCCCACGCTGGTGGAGGTGCCGATCGCGCAGATGTTCCTCAGCCTGGGCATGCACCGCGGTCCCCTGCTGGCATACCTGATGGCAGACCCGGAACTGAGCCTGCAGAGCATCCTGATCATCTCGACCATCATCGGGAGATTGAAATCCTGGACCTATGTCGGCTGGGTGGCACTCTTCAGCACCCTGGCGGGCTTGATCTACGGCGCCTGGGTGGATGGCGCCAGCCTGGGGCTGGCGGCGCTCTACCTGGCGCTTTTCCTGGGGCTCCTGGCTTTCGTCCTCTGGTTCGTCAACCGGCGGAACGCAAGGCAGGAGTCTCTCAGGCAATAATCCTATTCTAAAATCAAGGAGGTTTGCATGCTGACGATCAAGATCCTGGGCAGCGGTTGTGCCAACTGCAAGAGGCTGGAGGCGCTTGCCCACCAGGCAGTGGACCAGCTGGGCGTGGAGGCGCAGGTGGTCAAGGTGACCGACTACGCCGACATCATGGCTTACAACATCCTATCCACGCCCGGACTGGTGATCAATGAAAAGGTGGTCTGCGCGGGGCGCGTCCCGCCGCCGGCGGAGATCATCACCTTTCTGACGAATGCCCTGGCAGTGGAATGATACGCCAGGTGCTCTTCCTGTGCACCGGCAACGCCTGCCGCTCGCAGATCGCCGAAGCGATCGTCAACGCCCGGTTGGGAGATACCTGGCAGGCGTTCAGCGCCGGGACCAAGCCGGCAGGCTCCGTCCACCCAAAGGCGCTGGCGGTGCTGGAGGAGATCGGCATCCGTCATGCGGGTCGCTCCAAGGGGGTGGAGGCGTTCAAGCAGACCGCCTTCGACCTGGTGGTGACGGTGTGCGATTCCGCCGCCGAGGACTGCCCGCTCTGGCTCGGCACGGGCAGGCGGGTCCACCACGGCTATCCCGACCCGGCGAAGAGCGATGAGATGGATGATTTCCGCAGGGTGCGTGACGCCATGCTGGTCGAGATCCCCGCTCTGCTCATCGAAACGAAATAGAGGCGAACATGGCAGAAGAGAAGCGCAAGGTCAAACGACTTTCGTTCCTGGACCGCTACCTGACGTTGTGGATCTTCCTGGCAATGGCAGTCGGGGTGGGGCTGGGATACCTGTTCCCCGCCCAGGTGCAGCAGTTCAACAAGACCATCTCGGTCGGGACGACGAACATCCCCATCGCCATCGGCTTGATCCTGATGATGTTCCCGCCGCTGGCGAAGGTGCGCTACGAGGAACTGGGGGATGTCTTCCGCAACTGGAAGGTGCTCGGGCTTTCGCTGCTGCAGAACTGGGTGATCGGTCCGGTGCTGATGTTCCTGCTGGCGGTCATCTTCCTGCGCGACTACCCCGAGTACATGACCGGCTTGATCCTGATCGGGCTGGCACGCTGCATCGCCATGGTCATCGTCTGGAACGACCTGGCGAAAGGGGATACCGAATACGCCGCCGGATTGGTGGCTTTCAACAGCATCTTCCAGGTGCTGTTCTACAGCGTCTATGCCTACGTTTTCATCACCGTTCTCCCGACCTGGTTCGGGCTGACCGGAGTCGTCGTTCACATCACGATCGGCGAGATCGCCAAGTCGGTCTTCATTTACCTGGGCATCCCCTTTTTGGCAGGGTTCTTCACCCGCTTGATCCTGGTGCGGCTGAAGGGCAAGGAATGGTATCACGGCAGGTTCATCCCCGCCATCAGCCCCATCACCCTGGCGGCGCTGCTCTTCACCATCGTGGTCATGTTCTCGCTCAAGGGTGAATATATCGTTCAGCTGCCCCTGGATGTCGGGCGGATCGCCATCCCGCTGCTGATCTATTTCGTGGTGATGTTCCTGGTCAGTTTCCTGATGGGCAAAGCGCTGGGCGCGGATTACCAGAAGACCGCCACGCTGGCGTTCACGGCGGCGAGCAACAACTTTGAACTGGCGATCGCCGTGGCGGTGGCGGTGTTCGGCATTGCCTCCGGGCAGGCGTTCACCGCGGTCATTGGTCCCCTGGTGGAGGTGCCGGTGATGATCGGGCTGGTGAACGTGGCATTCTGGTTGAAGAAAAGGCTGTTCAGGGCTGCCTGATGGCGGATGCGCAGGTGCGGATCAAGATCCTGTCAACCAAGCGCCGCCAGCGCTACGCCGTCTGGCGGGCGGTAACGGCTGCCTGCGAGGAAATAAAGGGACGATTCCCCGCCCTGCAGGTCGAGGTGGAGGCAGTGTGCCAGCGCGAGCAAATCGAGGTGTACACGCCGGTCATCATCTACCCGAGCCTGTGCGTCAATGAACGGCTGGTCTGCGTGGGGCGCTTCCCGCGCAAGGACGAGATAACAGGTTGGCTGCGGCAGGCGCTCGAACAAGCTCCCTGCCATCTGATTTCATAAAAAGGAGTCCAGTATGTCTCATGAGGGAACGTGTGATTGCAAGCAGGGTGATTGCCAGTGCGAGGGCGGCTGCTCGTGCGGGTGCTCGTGCGGTTGTGACTGTGGTTGCGGCACGGAAGGTCATTTCCAGCGCCGCTACCAGACCAAGGCAGAGCAGGTGAAAGCGCTGGAGGCATACGTGGCTGACCTGCGCCTGGAGGTGCAGGCGGTTGAGGAACGACTGGCTGACCTGAAGAAATAAAAAAGCCCGCGCCGGGCTCCCTGCGGGGTTGAATGCGCACGCCGACCCAACCGGGCGCGGTGGATCTCAATCCGGGTAATAGCGATTGCCGCCCAGGCTCTTGGCTTTGTACATGCACTCATCGGCCTGGATGATGAGTTCGGTCAGGCGTTCCATCCCGGGCTGCAGGCTGGCAATGCCGATGCTAAGGCGCACGCTGAGATCCCCGGCATCGGTCGGGATGGGCATATCCGCCACGTGGGTCAGGAAGCGCCGGGCAATATGGGCGGCATCCGCGGCGCTGGTGCCGGGCAGGGCGATGGAGAATTCCTCCCCGCCATAACGCCCGATGATATCGCGGGTGCGCACGCAGGCATGCATCAGCCGGGCGGCGCCGCGCAGCACCTGGTCGCCCACCATGTGCCCGTAGCGGTCGTTGTATTGCTTGAAATCGTCGATATCCAGGATCAGGATGGACAGGGCCTGGTCCGCCTTGAGGGCGTGTTCCAATTCCTGCCCGGCGATGTCGAAGAAGTAACGGCGGTTGAAAAGACCGGTCAGTTCGTCGGTGACCGCCAGGCGCTGGACCTCGACCAGCAGGTTCACGTTCTGCAGGGCAGAGGCGATCTGGTAGGCAAAGACAGACATGGTCGGCAGGTCGCCTTCCTCCAGGCCCATTCCCCACAACCAGAAATAACCCAGCAAGCCGCTCTCGGTCTTGAGCGGCAGGATGCAGACCGGTACCTCCTGGTCCGAACCTGCCGGGGTGAAGACGCGCCGCAGGAAGTTCGGCGAGAGTCCCTTCAATAAATGCGCAGCCACCTCCACCGGGTTGCGGAGCATGACCGGTTCATCCATGCTGGAGAGGATATCCTTGACCCGACCGATGGGAATGCGGTATTCTTCGACCTTCATCTGCGCCAGCCGTTCAGCCAGGCGGATGACCTTGCCGGGGATCGAACTGTAGCGCATGGTGAGTTCGCTGCCGTCCGGGCTGAGCAGGGAGACGATGCAGGTCATGTTCAGCCGGCCCAGTTCCATGCCCACGGTCTGCAGCACCCGGTCGGGATCCGAGGCAGAGGCAGCGCGCGTCCCCACGCGCGCCAGGATGCGGATGAGGGCGTTGGCGCGCGCCAGCCTGGCGGATTGCTGCTGGGATTCACGCCCCGCCCGCAGGCGTCCCAGCGCGGTCGCCAACTGCGCTGCCAGGATGCCAAGCAGATTCTCATCCTCCGCCGTGAAGGCGTTCAGCCGGGTGCTCTCGGCATTGACCACGCCGATCAGGCGGTCGTCCAGGTTCAGCGGCACGCACAGTTCCGAGCAGATGCCGGTTTCCACGCTGACATAGCCCGGGAATCGGCTGACATCACCGACCCGGCAGGGTTGACCGGTTTGGGCAACCAGACCGGTGACTCCCTGCCCGACAGGTATATCGGGGCTGACCGCGTTGGGGGTGTGGTAGGAGGGGTGGACGCGCAGCAAACCGGCAGGCTCATCCAGCAGCATGATGCCGAAGTTATCGGGATAGAGTTTTTCACCGATGAGGCGGGTGGCAAAGCCGATCAGTTCCTCTTCGCTGGCAACCCGGGTGGAGGCGGTGGCAATGGCAAGCAGGGTATCCAATTGGCGCGTGCGGCGCCGTTCTTCATCGAGCAGGAGCGCCTTGGTGATGGCAAGCGAGATCTGGCGGGCAGCCAGTTCGCCGCGGGCGATCTCATCGGCGCTGAAGGCATGCGGCTCGTTGAAGCCGACGATGAGCGTGCCCAGTTTCTGCTCACCGGAAAGCAGCGGCAGACCCAGGGCGGCAATATTCGGGAATTCCTCCGCCACGTTCGGCGAGACCAGGGTGGTGGTCTTGATGTTCTCGATCGCCACCGCCCGCCCGGCATCCATGACCGCCGCGGTGAGGGTGTATTCACCGTTCTGGAACTGGTGCACCTGCCGGTAGGTGCTGCTGAGCGGACCATAAGCCACCTGCGGGATGGTCTGGCGGGTGGTTTCATCCCAGTAGGTGATGTAGCAGTCGTGCGCGCCGAACAATTCGCCGGTGCGGTTGACCAGGATCTGCAGGATGGAGGTGGTGTCGTTGGCTTCCAGCGAGGCGGCGAGGATATCGCCCAGCAGGGACAGGAAAGCCGTCTGCTCATGCAGCCTGCCGAGCAGGTTCTGCTGGTCCTCGGTCTGGCGGGTCAGCCGCCGGGTGCGTCCGCGCAAAAGGATCTGGATCAGCATGACCAGCAGGATGACCAGCCCGATATAGACGCCCCCGCGCTCCAATGCGATCACCGCCAGGCTGAACCCCTGCCGCAGGCTGATGAGCGCCTGCAGGCTGA
>JBFYSG010000061.1:0-14695 GCA_041301835.1 Chloroflexota bacterium
AAACGCTTTGCCGATGTGGATGTGTTTGATATCGAGGTGGACAGCCACGACCCGGACGAGATCATCAACGTCGTGCGCGCCATTGCCCCGACCTTCGGCGGCATCAACCTGGAGGATATCAAAGCGCCGGAGTGCTTCTACGTGGAAGAGAAGCTCAAGGCGATGCTGGACATCCCGGTCTTTCACGACGACCAGCACGGCACGGCGATCATCTCCTCGGCGGCGCTTGCCAATGCGCTCGAACTGCTGGGCAAGAAGCACAGCGAGGTGAAGATGGTCATCTCGGGCGCTGGCGCTTCCGCCATTTCCTGCGCCAAGTTGGCGATGCGCTGGGGGGTCAAGAAAGAGAACATCATGATGCTCGACAGCAAGGGTGTCATCTACAAGGGGCGCACCGAGGGGATGAACAAGTACAAGGAGGAGTTCGTAATTGACACGGACCGCCGCACGCTGGCAGATGCCGTGCGCGGCGCAGATGTGTTCTACGGGCTCTCGGTCGCCAATGTGCTGACCGGAGAGATGGTCAAGACCATGTCGGACCGTCCCTTCATCTGTGCCATGGCGAACCCCGACCCGGAGATCAAGTACGAGATCGCCAAGGAAGCCAACCCGCACGCCATCATCGCCACCGGGCGCTCGGATTACCCCAACCAGGTAAACAACGTGCTCGGTTTCCCCTTCATCTTCCGCGGCGCCCTGGATGTGCGCGCCCGGGCGATCAACGAGGAGATGAAATTCGCCGCCTCGCAGGCGCTCTTCAACCTGACGCGCGAGGATGTACCCGATTACGTCCTGCGGGCGTACGGCGTGGAGAGCATGCGCTTCGGCACCGAGTACATCATTCCCAAGCCGCTGGACATGCGCGTGATGCTGTGGGAATCGACCGCGGTCGCCAAGGCGGCGATGGATACGGGTGTCGCCCGCAAGAAGGTCGATATCGATGAGTACCGCGAGCAGTTGGCATTCCGCCAGGGCAAGGGAGCGCGCGTACGCTACTTCTTCATGAACAAAGCCAAGTCGGCAAAGCCTGTCAAGCGGGTTGTCTTCGCCGAGGGCGAGGAACCCAAGATCATCCGCGCCGCCATGCAGGTGCATGACGAGGGCATCGCCACACCGATCCTGATCGGGCGCCCGGATGTCATTCAAGCCAAGGCGAAGGAATTGTCGCTGGACCTGAAATGCAGCCTCATCGATCCGAACAACTTCCCGCGCTTCAATGATTACCTCAAGACTTTCTACGACCTGCGCGCCCGCAAGGGCATGACGCTTGCCAAGGCGCAGAAGCGCGTGCGCGAGCCGAACGTGCTCGGTCCCATGATGGTCAAGATGGGTGACGCGGATGCCTTTGTCTCCGGGCTGACTGCCGAATACCCGGACGTGATCCGCCCGGCGCTGCAGATCCACCACACCCGCCCGGACGCGGCGCTGGTGATCGGTGTCTATATCATGATCGTGGAGGAGCGCGTCTTCCTGTTCACCGATACCACGGTCAACATCGAACCGACCGCCGAGCAACTGGCGGAGATCGCCATCCTGGCGGCTGGTTTTGCCAGGCAGATCGAACTGGAGCCGCGCGTCGCCTTCCTTTCCTTCTCGAACTTCGGTTCCACCGACCACCCGCGCTCGCAGGCTGTGCGCAAGGCGGTGGAACTGGTGCGCGCCCGCCAGCCCGAACTGCAGGTGGATGGCGAGATGCAAGCAGATACCGCCGTGGTGCCCGAGATCGTCAACAGCCGCTATCCCTTCAGCGCGGTCAAGGATGCCAACGTGCTCATCTTCCCGTCGCTGGATTCTGCCAATATCGCCTATAAACTGCTCGCCCGCCTGGGCAACGCGCAGGCGATCGGTCCGGTGCTGGTGGGGATCGGCGCGCCCGTGCATGTGCTGCAGACTGGTGACGAAGTCGATTCCATCGTCCAGGTTGCCGCCATCGCGGCGATGGATGCCATGACCCGCCGCAAGTAGGACGGAGATCAATTCACTCGAACCTGGCAGGTTGTGTTCCTGCCAGGTTTTTTTATGCTAGAATAAGCCTATGGACGAAGAAACCCGACCCATCTCTCCGAGCATCCGCCGGCACAAGCAGCAGATGATCTGGCAGATCCTGCTCCCGTTCGCGGGCATGGCGCTGCTGCTCATCGCCGCGGCGGTGCTGGTGACAGGCGCCGGGGCAGGCAAGGTCGCGCTGTGGCGTGATGTGTCGCTGATCTGGCTGCTGGCACCCGCGCTGTTCCTGGCGTTGTTCCTGCTGGTGATTCTGGGATTGGTGATCTATGCGCTGGCACGCCTGAAGCAGGCAGCCCCGCGCTTCACCGCCCGCGCCCAGGAACTGACCCTGCTGGGCGCCCAGGGCATCCGCCGCGTTGCAGACGGTAGCACCCTGCCGTTCATCCGGGTGAGGCAGGTCGGCGCCGGCATCCGCTCCATCTTCAGACGGCATCGGCGGTAGTTCCCGCCGGGAAGGATAATGACCATGGAAGAGAACAAGATCGTGGAAGGCAACCAAACGATGTGGAAAGTGCAGACGCTGGTGATCGGTGGCGTGCTGGGCGCGCTGGTGGGATTGGGCGCCGCTTTCCTGTTGACCAAGCGCGCCGAGCAAAAGGGCACGCCCCTGGCGATCACGCCGGGTAAGGGGGTGCAGTTGGGCGTGATGATCGCCGGGCTGCTGCGCTCGATCCTTTCGCTTGGGGAAGATTGACCTTTGGTTCACAGAATAACGACCGGGATCCCGCTTCCCGGTCGTTTTGCATTCCAGGGCTTGTCGTTCAGACCCTGAGGCAGACCAGCCCCTTCAGGTAGGCGCCCTCGGGGAAGTTCAGCGCCACCGGGTGATCGGGCGCCTGCGTACAAGACTCCACGATCTGCGCCTGCACACCGGCATCCAGTGCGGCTGAGGCGACGATCTTCTGGAACAGGGGGGCATCCACGCCGCCCGAGCAGGAGAAGGTAACCAGCACACCGCCGGGTCGCAGCAGTTTGAATGCCAGCAGGTTGATATCCTTGTAGCCGCGGGCGGCTCGTTCCGCCTGGGCGGCAGTCGGGGCGAACTTGGGCGGGTCGAGCACGACCAGGTCGAAGGACTGCCCCTCGTCGCGGAAGCGGCGCAGGAGGCTGAAGGCATCGCCTTCCAGCACGGCATGCCGGTCAGCTGGCAGGCTGTTCAACCCCACGTGGGTGCGGCAAGCCTCCAGCGCCTGCGCCGAGGCATCCAGCGAAAGGACGCGGCGTGCCCCGCCGGCAAGCAGGTTAAGCGTGAACCCGCCCGTGTAGCAGAAACAATCCAGCGCCTCACGTCCATCCGCCAGGGCGCGCACCTTCAGGCGGTTAAAGCGCTGGTCGAGGTAAAAGCCGGTCTTGTGACCGCCCGCCACGTCCACCCGGTAGGTCAAACCGTTCTCATGGATGAGCAGGGGGTCGGGTGGGGCGGCGCCGCGCAGCGGACCCACCCGGGGTGGAAGCGCCTCCAGGGCGCGCACATCAGCATCCGAGCGTTCAAAAATGGAGTCAGCGCCTCCCAGTTCGAGCAGCAGGTCGGTGAGTGTTTCACGCCAGGCTTCAGCCCCGGCGGTGAGGAAGGAGACGACCAGCACACCGGCGTAGCGGTCCACGATGAGACCGGGGATGCCGTCCGATTCGGCATGGACCAGGCGCAGGGCATCGCTGCCGGCAAAGGCAGGCGCGGCGCGGCGCTGGATGGCGCCTGCCAGCCTTCGGCGCAGGAGATCCGCGTCCACCGGTTCATCTGGATCGAAGGTCCAGACGCGCGCCCGGATCTGGGATTGCGGCGACCATGCGGCGCGCGCCAGGAACTGCCCCGCCGCCGAGAGCACCTCGACCGTCCCGCCGGAGGCAAGGTCGCCCTCCAGGCGGTCGACCGCGCCGGAAAAGATCCACGGATGGCGGCGCAGCAGCGATTTTTCGCGTCCCGGTTTGAGCAGGATGGATGCCATGGGAGCATTATGCCATAGAAACGCGGCGGGGGATAAAACACAAACACCCCCGGCGGGGGTGTTTGCATCGTGCGCTCATGCACACGATGGGATCGATGGCGGCTGGATGCCGCCTCGACACAAGGCGGAGAGGGCGGGATTCGAACCCGCGAACCTTTTGGGTTACACGCTTTCCAAGCGTGCGCGCTAAGCCAGCTACGCGACCTCTCCGAAACCAGCGAGCGAATTATACCAAAGAACAGAAAAATCCATCAATGAGGCGCGGGGGTTTCCGCCGCGGGGCGGGCAAGACGGGCGATCAGCCCGCGGAAGACAAGGCGGTGGATGGGGGCGAGCAGGTACCAGTAGAGAAAACCAGTCACACCGCGCGGGGCGAACCAGGCGATCTGCACCAGGCGGGTTGCATCACCCTGCGGCTGGAGACGCCATTCCATCCAACCCTGCCCGGGTGCCTTCAACTCGGCATGCAGGCGCAGCAGTTCCCCCGGCACCAGGGCATCGACGCGGTAGAAGTCCACCACGCCGCCGGGCTGCAGCACAGGCTGCCTGCCGCGCATGCCGGGTCCTCCGATGAGGCGGTCAAGCCAGCCGCGCAAACGCCAGAACATGTTGGCGTAAAGCCATCCCGCCTGCCCCCCCAGGGCGGTGAGGCGGGCAAAGAGGGCAGGCTGCGGCAGGGGCACATGAACCTGGCGAACATCCAGCAGAAAACCCTCCTGCTTGAGGCTGGTGACGGGAGCGCCCGGGGGCACCCGCAATTCCACTGACCCGGGGGTCAGGTGCTCGAACGCCCGGGCAAGGGCGCGCGGGTAGTCCAGCGGCTGGATGGCGTGGAAGATGCGCCGGGCGGAATCGCTCTGCACGATGCTGGGCGCCTGCAAGCCGCCGATGAGCGGGATGGCGATCTTTGCCGGGACGGGTGTGAGCAAGCCGACCACGCCGGCGATCCAACGCACAGGCAGGATGGGAGGCAGGGTGATGATGCTGCGCTTTAACCCACGCAGGCGGGCATACGTGAGCATGGTGGCGGCGTGGGTCATCACATCCGCACCGCCGATCTCGATTACCTGCCCGCGGCTGGCAGGGGTTTCCAGCGCTGCAAGCAGGTAGGCGATCACATCGTCCACGGCGATGGGTTGAGAGAGGTTGCGCAGCCAGGTTGGTCCTGGCAGGAGGGGGAACTGCTCGCTGATAAAGCGGATCATCTCGAAGGAGATGCTCCCGGGACCGATGATGACCCCGGCGCGGAACTCGGTCACGGGGGTGCTGCCTTCCCTCAGAGCGGCACCGCTCTCGATGCGCGAGCGCATGTGCGGCGAGATGTGGCTCTGCGGGTCAGCCAGCCCACCCAGGTAGATGATCTGCTCCAGACCGGCAGAGGTGGCTGCCTCGGCAAAGTTGCGGGCGGCGCGCAGGTCCAGTTCGGGGTAGTGCCTGCCGCTCGACATGGAATGGACAAGGTAAAATGCCGCCCGCGTGCCTTGCAGGGCGGGGGCGAGCGTTTCGGGCATGAGCAGGTCTGCCTTGACGATCTCGACCGCCGCAGACCAGGAGCGGTCTGCCAGGCGCCAGGGCTTACGCGCCAGGCAGCGGACGGAGTAGCCGCTGGCAAGCAGGCGTGGGGTGAGGCGGCTGGCGATGTATCCGCTGGCACCCGCGACGAGGATGGGACCGGGCATGGTCATCATGACTCCCTGGCGCGGTGCAGTGCCAGGGCGCGCTCGCCGATCTTGCGGATGAGACCGCTGAAAATGAAGCCGTGGATGGGGTAGAGTGCGTACCAGTAGGTGAAGCCAGACAGCCCGCGCGGGGCAAAGTAGGCGGTCTGGATGAGCTGCGTGCCTCCGCCCGGCTGCGGCAGGGAACGGAACTCGAGCCATGCCCTGCCGGGAACCTTCATCTCTGCGCGCAGGCGCAGGAGCGCCCCGGATTCCACCGCCTCCACGCGCCAGAAATCGAGCGCTTCGCCCACCCGCAGGTCATCCGGGTGGCGGCGACCGCGACGCAGACCGGCTCCGCCGAGCAGTTTATCCACCCAGCCGCGCAGCACCCAGGTCCAGTTCAGGTAGAGCCAGCCGCGCGCTCCGCCCAAGCCCATGTATGCCGCGAATACGTCCGCGGGCGGCACGTCGAGCGACAGGCGGCGGATCTCGAGCATCATGCCCTGCGAGGTCGTCAGGGTGACCGGGCGGGCATCGCCCTGGCTGACCACCAGTGCATCGCTCCAGGATGTCTCCACATTGCCGCTCTCCACATTCCCCAATGCCTGCCGGACGGAAGAATCAAAGTCGAGCGGTTCGATCTGCGGGAAGAGGCGAGCGGCGAGGTCGTCGTACACCAGGCTCTCTGAGCGCAGTCCCTCGATGAGCGGTAAAATCACGCGCCAGTGGACCGGGGTGACCATGTGTACCCAATAGGCAGACAGGCGGGGCAGGTAGAAGGGGGTGGGGATGAGCAGACGTTTCAAACCGCGCAGAGCCGCGTACCCGAGCAGCATGTCTGCATAGGTCAGGCGGCTGGCGCCACCGATGGGAATGGTCTGATTGCGGCTGGCAGGGTTTTCCCGGGCGGCGAGCAGGTAGGCGAGCACATCGCGGATGGCGATGGGTTGGGCGCGCGTGAACCACCAGCGCGGGCAGATGAAGGCAGGCTGGCGTTCAGCCAGGTAGCGCACCATCTCGAAGAGCACGGAACCGGAACCGATGACCATGCCGGCGCGGAACTCGGTCACCGGGACCGGTCCGCTGTGCAGGATGTAGCCGGTCTCGCGGCGGGCGCGCAGGTAGGGGGAGAGATCACCCACCGGGTCAGACAGTTCGCCGAGATAGATGATGTGTTCAAGACGGGCGGCTTCCGCCTGGCGGGCGAAGGTGTGTGCCGCCTGCAGGTCGCGTTCGGCGAAGACCCTGCCGCCCTGCATGCCATGGACAAGGTAATAAGCTGCAGAGACTCCCTTCATGGCGGCGGCAAGCGAGGCGGGGTCGAGGACATCCCCCTCGGCGATCTCAATGCCGGAGTGTGCCCAGGGGTGGTTCTGCAGGCGGCTGCGATCACGCACCAGCACGCGCACCTGCTGCCCGGCTTCGATGAGGCGAGGTACGAGCCTGCCGCCGATGTACCCGGTTGCCCCGGTGACGAGGATGGGTTTCATGGGCTTATTGTACCCGTTGGGGATGTGTAAAAGCAACTGCGGCGCATGGGTTGCGCCGCAGTGGTCTTCATGAAGAGGTCTTTTCGCTGACCGTCTTGCCACCCGGGGGTGCGGAGGTCTTATCCTCGGATGCGGGTCCCGGACTGGCAGTCTTGCCGTTGGCGGCGGGCGGATTCCCGGCGGTTTTCTCGGAGGCTGAAGTGACCGATCCAACGTTGGTTTTTGGCGCTGCCGCTGCTTGGGCGGGATCTGCGCCGGGTGGATGACCGTTGGCGCCTTTGCCCTCCGGCGTGGGCACCTTCCTGGGCGGCGGTGCAGGAAGGGATACATCCCGAGGCGTCACCAGTCCGAAGCGCGAGGCGCCCAGGTGCAGGATCTCCAGGATCAGGTCCTCATAGGATATCCCCTGGGCTTTTGCCTGGATGCACAGGTCGCTGTACCCCGGGGTCAGACCCGGCAGGGTGTTGATCTCTATAAGGCGAGGGTTACCCTCGGCATCCAGGCGCAGGTCGGTGCGCGAGACATCCAGCGCCCCCAGCACAACATGAGCGCGGTAAGCCAGGTGCTGGAGTTTCTTCATCAATTCAGGTTCGATGGGCGCCGGGCAGAGATAATCGGGAGCGCCGTCCGTGCCCACCGACTGGGCTTTTGCTTCGATGCCGTACACACCGGGCGTGACCGAACGTGAACTATCCAGTTCCAGGATGGGCATGCGCAGGAAACCATCCTTTTCATACCACTCCGGGTGGCGCGAATACAGCAGGGTATCAAAACGCCCGAGGATGCCGGCAGTGAACTCGCGCCCGGGCAGGAAAACCTCCACCAGGGCAGGCTGGTGGTACATGCGGGTGACGTATTCGATGCGCTCGCGCAGGTCGGCTTCGGAGTTGACGATGGCACGCGCATCCACACCCATACCGGTGCCCTCGCGGGCAGGCTTGACGAAGAGCGGGAAGTGCAATTCGGGGCGCAGCGGCTCATCGCCAAAACTGAACTCCTGGAAGGGTGCCACCGGCAGGCGGCGGTCACGCCAGATGCGCTTGGTCAGGGTCTTATCCAGCGAGATGGCGTTGGTCAGCACGCGTGAGCCGGTGTAAGGGATCCTTAACATTTCCAGCAGCGCTGGCACCTGTGCCTCACGGGCATCACCCCCCAGCCCCTCGGCGATGTTGAAACAGATATCGGGTTTTGCCTCTTTCAAGGCATAGGGCAGATTCCGGTCTGCCTGGATGAAGATGGTCTTGTGTCCCCCGGTCTCAAGAGCCGCCCGGATCTTGTCGATGGTTTCGATGTAGTCGAAATCCGCGCCGGCATCGGGGGCGGCGTCCGATGGCAGGGGGGCATCATGCTCCTTGATGTTGGCAAGGACTGCCACCTTCCACGGGCGTGCCGGTCGCGGGCTGGAACCGGGGGGTTTATCGTTTTCCTTATCGCGCATGGGCATGTTCATTTATGGTCCTCGGTCATGAGATGAAATCGCAAAGGTAGTATAAAACATTCTGTGCAGATGACAAGAGTGGAAGCGCTTACACTTCCGTTGTGAATAACACCGGCAAAGGAATTGGGTGCTCCCCGCATCGGGCGGTGGGGAACGGTCCGGCGCGATCCGACCCGTCCCTGACAGGGTCCGGTGTAACCTTTCGGGCGTGTATAATGGAGGCTGAAGATCGGCAGCACGCTCCTGACAGGTGACCTTTGGAGATAGGATGTCTCGATCGGCCAACAAGTCTGCCTTTGAACGGATCGTCAACACACCCCGGATCACCTTCATCCTGACCCTCATCGCCGCCTGCGCCAGCCTGGGGATCAACCTGGCGTACACCGCCTTCAATGGATTCAATCCCACCACCTGGTCGCTCTTCTTTCTAACCGCCACCTGCCTGCTCCTGTTCTGGGTGCAGCACAGGGGTCATTACCGGGCGGCAGGGGTGCTGCTCTACCTGCTCGTTACCGGTGTGTTGACCTTTAATATCATCAAGGGCAATGCCATCCATGATGTGGCGATGATCGCCTTTCCAACGCTGATCGTCTTCACAAGCCTGATGTTCGGCAAGCGCTACATCACCCTGGTGACCTTGGTCGCGGTGCTCCAACTGGTCATCGTGTACATCCTGTCGCTGTTCGGGATCGTGCAGCCGTTCGAAGGCAGGTATGCGCTGCACCTGGAGGAAACGATCACCACGATCATCATGCTGCTGGTGACCGGGGCGCTGTTATGGGTGGTCGTCAACCTGATCGAGAGGACGGCGCAAAAGATCATCCACTCAGAGTTCGAGGCGGAGAGAGCCTACGACCTGACCCTGGAAGCCTGGGCGCAGGCGTTGGAATTGCGTCAGCGGGAAGTGAAAGGACACAGCCAGCGGGTGACCGCGCTGACCGTCGCCCTGGCAGAGCGGCTCGGCTATGACCGCGAGGCGCTCGCACAGCTGCGCCGGGGTGCCCTGCTGCACGATATCGGGAAGATGGGCATCACCGAAAAGATCCTGCACAAGCCGGGACCCTTGAGCGCGGAGGAATGGGAGGCGATCACCAGGCATACCTGCATGGGGGAGGAGATCCTGCGGGATATCCCCGCGCTGCAGGAAGCGAAGAAGGTGGTCTGCTGCCACCATGAACGCATCGATGGGCAGGGTTACCCGTTGAAGATGACCGGGGAGGAGATCCCGGAAGGCTCACGCATCTTTGCCGTGGCAGACAGTTGGGATATGCTCCGCTCGGAGCGCCCGTACAGCCCGGCATGGACAGATGAACAAACCCTTGCCCACCTGCAGAAGGAAGCTGGCAGGCAGTTCGATGCCCGCGTGGTGGCTGCCTTGCTCGACCTGCTCGCCGGGCAAAACCGGGAGAGGCAGGAGCGGTGATGAAGAGCTGGCTGCGTCCACTCCGGGCTCCCGGTTTCGAGGAGATGGTCAACCTTTCCGGCGTCGTGCGCTCGATCTTTCACATCACGATCTTTGCCTTCGCGCTCTTGAGCCTGAACATGATCCTGGGCGATTTCGACAATTCCTCCCTGTCCGTGCTCATCCTGTTGGGACTCAGCCTCTTCTTTTATGTCATTCTGCGCCTGGGGCATCACCGCCTGGCAGGATCGGGCTTGCTGGCGGCGATCTCGATCGTCATGTTCTACAATTTTCTTATCGATGGCGGGCTGCATGACAACGGGATGGTCATCTTCCCGGTGTTGATCCTATTCGCCGGGCTGCTGCTGGGCAAGCGCGCCGTGGTCGCCATGACCCTGTTCATCCTGGCGGAGGTCACCGCGCTCTACACCTTGACCGTGCGCGGGGTGATCTCGCCCTACGGAGGCGTCACCGGGGTCAACCTGCAGGACCTGATCACTGTGGTCATCCTGATCCTGGTGGCAGGGGTACTGATCTGGTTGACCCTCAACCTGATGGAGAAGAATATTATCAAGATCGTCGAATCGGAAGAGCGGGTGAAACAATCCTATGACCAGACGATCAATGGGTGGGGCAAGGCGTTGGAATTGTTCGACCGCGAGACCGAGGGGCACAGCCTGCGTGTGACCGCCCTGACCCTGGAGGCTGCCCGTCGGCTCGCGATCCAGGCTGAGGACCTGGAGCACATCCGCCGCGGTACCCTGCTCCACGATATTGGCAAGATGGGTGTGCCGGATGATATCCTGAACAAGCCGGGTCCGTTGACGGCGGAAGAACGCGATGAGATCGAACTTCATCCCTGGCATACCTACCGCCTGTTGAAGAATATCCCCCACATCGTCAAGGCGCTGGAGATCCCGTTCTGTCACCATGAACGCTGGGATGGCAGCGGTTACCCGAGGAAACTCAAGGGCGAGGAGATCCCCCTTTCAGCGCGCATCTTCTCCATCGTGGATAACTGGGACGCGTTGACCTCGGACCGCCCGTATCGAAAAGCCTGGTCCCATGAGAAAGTGATCGAATACCTGCGCGCCCAGAGCAGCCATATGTTCGATCCCGGGCTGGTGGAACTGGTGATCGATGTGATCCATGAGCAGGGGTCAGCGGGGATGCAAAAACCCTGAAAGCCTGTGCGGCTTTCAGGGTGCAGGGGCTTTCAGTCTCCTGCCTTCAGAGCATGCCGGTCACTGACCTCCGCCGCTGAGCAGGAAGCAGGCTTCCAGCAGGTCATACTTGTTCATCGGCAGCACGTCGGCATATTCGTCCAGGGTGTGGAGAAAGGTCACCTCGCTGCAGTAGACCCAGCCGGTTTCCTGCATGTCCTCGTCGTAGACGCGGATGAGCATCTCGCCGTAGGTGTTCTCCACGATCTGGAACCATTGGACGAGCGCTCCCTCGGCAGAGGCCCCGTGAAATTCATTGCAATGGCTCCCATTATATGAAGACCACAGGGTCGTGGTGGCATCCCCAACCGGGGTGATCTCAACCCTGGATACGAATACAACGGTGGGGTCGCCCTGGTCGCAGCTGGCGGGGTCATCGTCCGGGATGGTCCAGTCTCCGTTGTTCTGGATCTTCTCCGTGGTGCAACTGGCGAGGGATAGGATCAACAGCAGGAAGAGAATGAAGGCTGGAAGGCGTTGTCTGGGCTTGAACATGACGGCTCCTCTGGCTTTTAAGGTGGATGGACTCAAGTCTACCCTTGCAGGCATGGATGCCTGCATTCATTATACAAATTTTCGACTGGATTTCAAGCCTGGGCATGGGCAGGTGCTGACCGCAGGCATCGAATTGCCGCTGAACTGGACAAGCGAACTACTTTCAGGTATCATTCGCCTCGCTTCCGGTCAGAGGGGGCGGCTGGAGAAGCAGCGGACAGCCCGGAGAGACGACATCCGGGCGCTTGTTCGTCAGTTCCACGGCAAGACGATCCAAATTCCAGGTGGAGGCCAAATGGCAGACCTCATCAAGCAAATCACCAGCGATCTGAAAAAGCAAATCGAAGGCTATCAACCCGGGATCGAGTTCAGCGACATCGGCACCGTGCTGGAGGCGGGCGACGGGATCGCGCGCGTCAGCGGGCTGGCAAATGTCAAATCGCAGGAATTGGTGCAGTTCCAGAACGGCGTCATGGGGATCGCCTTCAACCTGGAGAAGAACGCCGTCGGCGTGATCATCATGGGCAACTATGATGAGATCATCGAAGGCATGACGGTGCGCGCCACTGGGCGGATCGCCTCGGTGCCGGTGGGCGATGCCATGATCGGGCGCGTGGTCAATGCCCTGGGCGAGCCCGTGGATGGCAAAGGACCCATTGCGGCCTCCGGTTTCCGTCCCATCGAGCGCATCGCCGCTGGGGTGGTGGAACGCCAGGACGTGGATACGCCCGTGCAGACGGGTATCAAGCCGATCGATGCGATGATCCCCATCGGGCGTGGTCAGCGCGAGCTGATCATCGGCGACCGCCAAACCGGCAAGACCGCCATCGCCATCGATACCATCATCAACCAGAAGGGCAAGGACCTGATCTGCATTTATGTTGCCATCGGGCAGAAGAAGGCGGCGATCGCCCGCACGGTGGCACTGCTGGAACGCTTCGGGGCGATGGAGCATACCATCTTCGTGGTGGCAGCTGCGGACGAATCCGCCGCGCTGCAGTACATTGCCCCTTATGCCGGGTGCGCCATCGGCGAGGAGTTCATGGAGACCGGGCGCGACGCCCTGGTGATCTATGACGACCTTTCGAAACATGCCTGGGCGTACCGCCAGGTCTCACTGCTGCTGCGCCGCCCGCCGGGACGCGAGGCGTATCCGGGCGACATCTTCTACCTGCATTCACGCCTGCTGGAACGAGCCGTGCGCCTGGCGGACAAGATGGTCATCGTGCGCAAGGATTTCGAACCCGCCCTGGCGGAGGAGAAGGATGCGGTCAACAAACAGGTCTATTCCGGACCGCGCTCGGCGCATGACGCCGGCGAAGCGCTCAAGGCGCTGGACAAGCCCGGCGATTATAAACTTGCCAAGGTGCGGGGCACCGGCGGGTCGCTGACAGCCCTGCCGATCATCGAGACCCTGCTGGGTGATGTCTCGGCATACATCCCCACCAACGTGATCTCGATCACCGACGGGCAGATCTACCTGGTGAACAACCTGTTCAACGCCGGCATCCGACCGGCAGTGGACGTGGGCATCTCGGTCTCGCGCGTTGGCGGCGCCGCCCAGACCAAGGCGATGAAGCAGGTGGCAGGCAAATTGCGCCTGGACATGGCGGCATACCGCGAACTGGCGGCATTTGCCCTGATGGCTTCGGACCTGGATAAATCCACTCAGGCGCAGTTGACGCGCGGTCAACGCATGCAGGAGATCCTGAAACAAGCACAGTATGAACCGATGTCGCTGGAACACCAGGTGATGGTGCTTTTCGCCGGGACGAACGGCTTTGCCGACACGGTCCCGTTGGAGCGCATGAAGAAATGGGAAAGCGACCTGGTGCGAACCCTCTCCAGCACCCACCCGGAGATCGGGAAGGACATCCTGGAGAAGAAACAGATCAGCGCAGAGACCGAGAAGAAACTGCGCGAGGCGTTGAGCACCTTCCAGGCGAGCTGGCAGTAAGGAAGCGGCAGGCATGATCCCGAATCCCAACCGCAGGGGCACAGGTTAACCCATGGCATCAGCCCGCGAAATGCGGATGCGCATCCGCAGTGTCAAGAACATCTCCCAGGTGACGCGTGCGCTGGAAGCCGTCTCTGCCAGCAAGGTGCGCAAGGCGATCGCGGCGGTGCAGGCAACGCGCGCCTATGCCACCAAAGCCTGGCAGGTGCTGATCCACGTGGCGGGTCAGCCCGGCAAAGGCAGCCTGCATCCCCTGCTCACCAGCCGGGGCGAAGTCCACAAGCGGCTGGTGGTGGTCATCAGCGGCGACCGCGGCCTGGCGGGGGCATACAACACCAACGTCATTCGCTACGTGGCGCACCAATTTGACAGGCACGCCGCGGAGGTCAATTTCATCGCGGTTGGGCGCAAGGGGCGCGATATGCTCCTGCGGCGGCGGAAACAGGTGGTGGCGGAGTTCAGCGCCCTGCCTGCCGCGCCCACCTTCGCGGATGTCTCCGCCATCGGACGCATGGCGGTGGATGACTTCCTGAAAGGTGAAGCCGACGAGGTCTGGCTGGTCTATACAGACTTCATCAACATGGTGAAGCAGGAACCCGTGGTGCGCAAACTCCTGCCGCTGGAGGTGGAAGGCGCCGGGCGGGTGAAGGATTACGAGCACCAGCACCTGAGCGCGGCGTACATCTACGAGCCGGATGAACGCGAGATCCTCGACCAGATCATCCCGCGCTTCACCGCCCTGCAGATCTACCAGGCGATCCTGGAAGCGCAGGCTTCGGAACATGCCGCCCGCATGGTGGCAATGCGCAACGCCACCGACAACGCGCTGGAACTGGTGGAGCACCTGCAGTTGGTCTACAACAAGGCACGCCAGCAGACCATTACCAACGACCTATTGGACATTGCCGGGGGCGCAGAAGCGCTTGCCCGTGTGATGACGAAGTAAACTTTTTGGAGGAAGCCGATGGCGAAAGCGACCGGGCAAGTCATTCAGATCCAGGGCAGTGTGGTGGACGTGGAGTTCCCCGAAGGCGAACTGCCGGATGTCTTCGAAGCGCTGGAGATCCAACGCCAGG
>JBFYSG010000062.1:0-4558 GCA_041301835.1 Chloroflexota bacterium
AAGCACCTCGCCCTGCTGCTTAAGACGTTCCAGGAAATCGGTGCCGCGCCCGTTTGCCAGCAGGTCCGCCAACCCCTGCACCAGGTCCAGCGCGCCGATCCGCAGGGCTGCCCGCCGGCGGGAATAGTCCTGACCGGGTCTTTTTCCGAGCGCCAGGGTCAGGAGCGGCAGGAAGAACCCCAGCAGCAGACCGAAACCCAGGTGCACCCAGCCCAAACCCGGGGCGTACGCGCCCAGGAAGAGCGCACTCGCCGGCAGGATGACCAACGCCACCAGCGGGGGCGAGAGGGCACGCACGTAGAAATGTTCCAGGGCTTCCACGTCGGCGAGGATGCGGTCGACCAGATCCGCCAGGCGGAAACCCGCCAGGTGCGCCGGGGCAAGTGGTTCCAGGCGTTCATAGAACCAGGTGCGCAGACGCGCCAGCAGGCGAAAGGTGACATCGTGTGAAGTCAAACGCTCGGTATACCGCGCCACCCCGCGCAGGAGACCGAAGAAACGCACGCCCACGATGGCAAGGTTCAGGTCGGCGATCGAAGGATGCAAAGCCGCCATTGAGATCAACCAGGAGGACGCCCCCATCAATCCGATGGAAGCCGCAATGGTCAGGGCGCCCAGGCAGACCGAGAGAGCCACCCTGCCCCAGGAACCCTGCAGGTTGGCGAGCAGGCGCGCCAGGACCGGCGACCGCCGTGCCGGTGCAGGCACCTGCGTTCCGGCGGTCAGGAAAGGCAGATCGGACACTGCCTGCCGTGCGGGCGAAGGCGATGCGGCAGGCACCCGGTCATCCGGGTCGATGCCCTCCATCGCCCGCAGCATGCCGGCATACAGACCGCCGCGCGCCAGCAAGGCGGCGTGGTCCCCGCTTTCGACCACCACGCCCGCCTGCAGGACGACGATCTGCCGGGCGGCGCGGATGGTGTTCAGGCGGTGCGCCAGGGTGATGACCGTCCTGCCCTGCATCAAGCGCCGGGTGGAGGCTTCCAGCAGGGCTTCGGTCTGCGGGTCCAGGCTGGAGGTCGGCTCGTCCAGGATCAGCACGGGGGCATCCTTGAGGAAGGCGCGCGCCAGCGCCAGCCGCTGCGCCTGCCCCCCGCTCAGGCGCTCGCCCTGCTCGCCGATGACGGTCTGCAAGCCCTGCGGCAGGGAATGAACAAACTCGTCCAGGTGCGCCGCCTGCAACGCGGCGAACATCTCCGGCTCGCCTGCCTCGGGGCGGACAATGCGCAGGTTTGCGGCGATGGTATCGTGGAACAGGTGCAGATCCTGAGGCACCCAGGCGGTCTGGGCGCGCCATTCTTCCAGCGGGATCTGCTCCAGCGGCCTGCCTGCCACGCGTATCCCGCCGGCGGAAGGCTGATGGAAGCGCAGCAGGAGCGCCGCCAGGGTACTCTTGCCGCCGCCGCTGGGTCCCACCAGCGCCAGGTGTTCCCCGGCAGGCAGTTCCAGGTTGATGCCCGACAAGACCGGCTGCGCCTCGCCCGGGTAGGTGAAGGCGAGGTCGTGCAGGCTGAGGCTCGTCCCGGGCGGGAGCAGTTCCCCTCGCCGGACCTGCGCCTGTTCGCCGGGCGTCCGTGCCGCCTGGTCTTCCAGCGGCAGGTCGAGGATGGCATAGATGCGCTTCGCCGCGCTCGTGCCCGCCATGCCGGCGTGGAAGCGCAGACCGAGCAGGCGCAGGGGCAGGTAGAACTCCGGCGCCAGCATGAGCAGGAAGAGGGCTTTATCAAAAGGCAGGCTGCCATAAAGCAGGCGCAAGCCGACCTCCACCGCCACCACCGCGGTGCTGATGGTGGCGATCAGTTCCAGCGCCAGCGCCGAGAGAAAGGTTACACGCAAGACCCCCAGGGTGATATCACGGAACTGGTCGCTGGCGGCGGCGATGGAACGCGCCTGTGCGCGGCTGCGCCCGAACAGTTTCAAGGTCACCAAGCCCTGCAGGCTGTCGGTGAAATGCGCCGACAGGCGCCCCAGCATCTCGTACTGCCGCCTGGTGACCATCTCGGCACCCTTGCCGATCAGGATCATGAACACGGGGATGAGCGGTGCGGTGACCAGCAGGACGACCCCCGAGAGCGGATCGATCGGGAAGACGAACAGCAGCACACTGAGCGGGACCAGCGCGCTGAGCGCCAGCTGCGGCAGGTACTGGCTGAAATACGCATCCAGCGCCTCGACCCCCTCCACCGCGGCGGTCGTCAATTCCCCGCTCCGCTCGCGGCGCGTGAAAGCCGGACCGAGCGCATGGATCTGCGCGAACAGGCGGGTGCGCAGGTCCTGCTTGATCTGCAGGGCGAGGGCGTTGGCGCTCACCTCGCCCAGCCATGCCAGCAGGGCGCGCAAGCCGATCAATGCCGCCACCCCCAGCATTACGTCCCTGACAGCAAGCCAGCCCGCCCCGCCCAAGAAGACATCGTCCACCACCAGGCTTAAACCGCGCGCCTGCGAGATGGTCAGCCATCCGGCGACCACACCCGAGAGGATGGTCAGGGTTAGCGGCAGGCGAATGCCGCGGGTCAGCGAAAACAGCCTGCGGTGCATGGGCGGCTCCGGCGCCTTAACCGGTCTGGAGGCTGAAATCAGCCCGACTCGCGCGAGCCGGGCTGATGGTGGGATCTGTCCTCGCCGGGTCAATAGACAAGGTTATGCTTCTCGGTGGTCACCCGCTTGCGGAAGATCCAGTAGGTGTAGCCCTGGTAGATCAGGACGATGGGCACGAAGATGGCGGCGACGATGCTCATCACCTTCAGGGTGTAGGGCGAGGAAGCGGCGTTCCAGATATCCAGGCTGAATGCCGGGTCCGTGCTGGAGATCATCACGTTCGGGAACAGAATCAGGAAGAAGGTAACCTGCGCCAGGACAATGTTCAGGGCGGTCATGACGAATCCCCAGCCCATGCGCCCGCGGCGGATGAACCAACCCGCCAGCAGGATGCCCACCAGCGCGCCCAGCGGGATCAAGCCCAGCCAGGGACCGATCTTTTCGCGGTACCCGGTGAAGAATACCGTGGCAACCGCCAGGGCGATCACCAGCACGACCGCGGGGATCCACAGTCTCTTTGCCATCGCCGCGGCGCGCGTCTTCAGTTCCCCATCGGTCTTCAAGCCCAGGAAGATCGCCCCGTGCAGCAGGAAGACCGCCACGCTGGTCACCCCACCCAGCAATCCATAGGGATTGAGCAGGGTGAAGAGGTTCCCGGTGAACATCATGTTGCCGTCGATCGGCACCCCGCGTCCCAGGTTGGCGAATGCCACGCCGAGCAGCAGGGCCGGCAGTAACGAACCGGTGAAGATGCACCAATCCCAGAAGGTGCGCCAGCGGCTGCTGTAATATTTCGAGCGGAACTCGAATGCCACGCCGCGCACGATCAAGCCAAACAGCAGCAGGAACAACGCCAGGTAAAAACCGCTGAACATGGTGGCGTACCACTGCGGGAAAGCCGCAAAGGTGGCGCCGCCGGCAGTCAGCAACCAGACCTCGTTGCCATCCCAGTGGGGACCGATGGTGTTGAGGATGGCGCGGCGTTCCTCGTCCTTCCTGCCGAGGAAGGGCAGGAGCATGCCGACACCGAAATCAAAACCTTCGAGGAAATAGAAACCGGTCCACAGGATGGCGATCAGGATGAACCAGAGGGTGTTGAGATCGAACATGCCAGCCTCCTTATTTCACTTCCGCCGCGGCGGGATCGCCGATCATGCCCTTATCGGTCGCGTCCGGACCGGCTTTGGCAAATCGGGTCAACAGGAAGATATCCGCCACCATCAGGGCGGCATAGATGAGCACAAAACCGATCAGGGTGATCCAGACCATGCCATTGGTGAGGTTGGGGGAAACGCCGAGCTCGGTCTTGAACAGCCCCTGCACGATCCAGGGCTGGCGCCCCATCTCGGTCGTGATCCAGCCGCCGGTGTTGGCGATGTAGGGCAGGAAGACCGCCAGCGGGAACCATTTCATCAATTTCATGCGCTCGACACGCTTCTGGAGCATGGCAAGCACGACCAACCCGCCCAGCCCGATCATCACCAGCGCCGAGTAGAACATGGAGCGGAACCCCCAGTAGGTTAAGACCATCAAGGGGATGTAATCGCCGGGACCGTAGGTCTGTTCGTACTGCGCCTGCACCTGGTTGACTCCCAGCACCTCGCAATCCAGGTCGAAGCAGGAGATCAGGCTCAGCAGGCGCGGGATGCGCAGCGACCAGACCTCGCCCTTGCCAGTCGAGTCGAACAGGGTGAGCACGGAGAAGTCCGAACCGGGCACGGCGGGGTCGTTCTGCCACAGGGCTTCGATCGCAGCCATCTTCATCGGCTGGGTCTCCATCACTTCCACGCCCTGCTCATGACCGACCAGACCGGTCAGCACGACCGTGACCAGCCCCAGCACGGCGGCGATCTGGAACGAGCGTTTGAAGATCTCGACATTTTGCTTGCGGGCAAGGTGCCAGGCGCTGATGCCGAACACGAAGAATGCAGCCGTGGATAGCCCCGCCAGGATGGTGTGCGGGAAAGCCAGCCAGGCTTTCCGGTTGAAGATCAGGGCGCCAAAATCGTTCAACGCCAGC
>JBFYSG010000064.1:0-5359 GCA_041301835.1 Chloroflexota bacterium
TGTCCGACACTTCGCCCGCTTCGACCTGACCGCGCTCTATGACAAGCCGCGCAGCCAATATTCCCCAACCGATTGGCAATCCTTCGGCAGGCGCATGACCCCCTTCATCGCTCCCTTGGGGCGTTGGGCTTCACTTTCCATGAAGGGGTTCGCTTCCCAATTCAAGCATCCTTTCCTGCGAAAAGCCGTCGCCCAGATGTTCACATGGGATGAAGCACCGGTCATGATGGGCATGATGCTGCTTGCCTACATGCACAACCGCAATGCCGGGTTCCCCATCGGGGCTTCGCTGGAATTCGCGCGCTCCATCGAGAAACGCTTTCTTGACCTGGGCGGGGAGATCGAATACCGATCACAGGTGGAGAAGATCCTGGTGCAGGATGGCACGGCGGTTGGCGTCCGCCTCTACAACGACGCGATCCATACTGCCGATCACATCATCTCTGCCGCGGATGGGCACGCGACCATCTTTGACCTGCTGGGGGGCGAGTTCGCCGATCGCAAGACCCGGAGCATGTACGATGGGCATTTACCCACACACCAGATGGTGCAGATCTCGCTGGGCGTCCGTCGGGATCTGTCCACCGAGCCCCACTGGGTCACGCACTTGCTGAAAGAACCCATCCTGCTGGCGGGTGAACAACGCCACGAGGTCGGCGTCAAGCATTATAGCTTTGATCCCAGCCTCGCGCCTGTCGGCAGCTCGGTGGTGGAAATGATGGTCCGCACCAACTATCCCTACTGGCAGCATATCTATGGACGCAGCCTGTATGACAGCGAGCAAGCGCAAGTTACGGATATCCTCATGCAGTTGCTGGAACAATGGCATCCCGGCATCCGTTCACAGATCGAATTTCGGGATGAGTCTACGCCGCTCAGTTACGAGCGCTATACCGGCAACTGGATGGGCGCCACCAGCGGCTGGCTCCTGACACGCCAGACCATCCCGATGCTGATCCAGGGCGTTCCCAAGACACTGCCCGGGTTGAAGCACTTCTGGATGGCGGGGCATTGGGTCGAACCGGGCGGAACGGTCGCTCTTGCCGCTGCCTCGGGAAAAAATGCCATCCAACTGATCTGCGCCCAGGACCAGGTGCCTTTCCAGGTCACCCTTCCCTGAGTGCATGTTTGACCCTCCTGGGGAATGCACGAAAACAGTCCTCCGGAGGCTGACCCGCAACGGGAACCGGGCTATACTCGTACATAGAAGTAATAATGAAACGATAGGAGGCTAGCATGAGCGAACCCAACGCAATCGAGGTCCTGGACCTGCATAAATCCTTTGGCAGCCTGCGCGCCGTGGATGGCGTTTCTTTCACGATCCAACCCGGCGAGATCTTCAGTTTGCTGGGTCCCAACGGAGCCGGCAAGACGACCACCATCTCCATGCTCTCCTGCCTCCTGCGCCCGGATAAGGGCGATGCGCGCATCATGGGGCATTCCATATCGACCGATCCGATGGGCGTGAAGTCCGTGCTTGGCATCGTCCCGCAGGAAATTGCCCTGTATCACGACCTTTCGGCGCGCGAAAACCTCTCCTTCTGGGGCAGGATGTATGGCTTGCGCGGTCCCGCCCTCAAGACGCGCGTCGATGAAGTGCTTGAGATCATCGGCTTGACCGATCGTGCCAGGGATCGCGTCAGCAAGTATTCCGGCGGCATGAAACGACGGGTGAACATCGGCGTCGCCCTGCTGCATAAGCCGCGCATCATCTATATGGATGAACCCACCGTGGGTATCGATCCCCAATCGCGCCGCAGTATCCTTGATAACGTCGTCTTGTTGAAAGACCAGGGCATGACCGTGCTTTACACGACCCATTACATGGAAGAAGCGCAGGAGCTGTCCGATCACATCGCCATCATGGATTCGGGCAAGGTCATCGCCCAGGGGACCCACGAGGAACTCGTCAAGATCGTGGGTCAGGCAGACCGCATCACCCTGACGGTTAATGCCTCCAGCCAGGCTGTACTCGATGCCTGGAAGTCCATCCAGGGTGTCCAACGGGTATTCCCGGAAGATGGGTCGATCATTGTCCTGGCGCAGGATGGCAACAGGGTCCTGCCGCGTCTCTTTGAGGAAGCCTCGGCAGGGAATATCCGCATCACCTCGGTGGCGGTCCAGGAACCCAATCTCGAAGCCGTGTTCCTGCATCTCACCGGCAAAGCACTCAGGGATCAACCAGCATGAAGATGATCTTTATCGCCCTGAAAGACCTGACCCGTTCCTTCCGCAGTGTCTTTGCGGTTGTCTTCATGTTCATCATCCCGATCCTGGTTACCGCCATGTTCTATGTCATGTTCGGCGGCATGAAGGATGATGATTCCGGCTTTTCGGTCCCCAGGACAGAGGTCGTGATCGTCAACCTGGATGTGGGCGGGGCTGATTTTTCCGCCACCATGAGCCAGTTCCCGCCCGAGGCGGATGTCCAAAGCATGGGCGACCTCATCGTCTACGTCCTGCAGGATGAGGCGTTCAATGACCTTCTTCATATCACGTTGATGGACTCTGCCGGGGCTGCACGCCTTGCGGTCGATCAGGGCGAGGCTGGCGTGGCATTGATCATCCCGGCGGATCTTTCCTCCACCTTCTCCGAACTCGAGGAGCAGGCTGTCCTGGAGTTCTATCAGGATCCCACCCTCACCTTCGGACCGGCAGTCGTCCGCTCGATCCTGAACCAATTCCTGGACGGCCTCTCCGGGACAAAGATCGCCCTCAACCTCGCCATCGCCGAGCGAGGCAGCAGTGACCCCGCCTTCATCGGTCAGATCGTCGAAGCCTGGCTCGAAAATTCCTCCCTGGCTCAGGATCCGCTCGCTCTTCTCGCCGTCCAGGCGCCCGCGGCGGAAGAGACACCCGAGATCCCTCTAATGCTTCGCATCATCGGTCCCATCATGGGCGGGATGATGATCTTCTACGCCTACTACACCGGAACCGCCAGCGCCGAGACCTTGCTGGCGGAGGAGGAACTGGGCACGCTCCAGCGGCTTTTCAGCACCCCCACCCGGCAAAGTGCCATCCTGGGCGGAAAACTGATCGCCGTGCTGATCACGGTAACCATCCAGATCGCTGTGCTGCTCCTGTTCGGCGCCCTGGTCTTCAACATCCACTGGGGTGGCGTGGTTTCTATCCTGCTGTTTTCTGTTGGCACCATCGTCTCAGCCTCTGCTTTTGGTGTGTTTGTTAATTCGTTCATGAAAAACACCAAGCAGGGCGGTATCCTCTTCGGAGGCGTTCTGACCATCAGCGGCATGATCGGGATGATGCCTATCTTCACCTTCAGCAGTCCCTCGGACACCATCAGCAAGATCTCCCTGATCGTACCGCAGGGCTGGGCGGTGCGAGGCTTGTTCCAATCCATGCAAGGCGCGGCGACCCATGATCTGCTCCTCACTGCGCTGGTTCTGTTGGGCTGGTCTGCAGCCTTTTTCGTCATCGGCTTGTGGAGATTTCAAAAACGGTACGCCTGACCCGGCGTATGCCCGCTGACCGATCCTGACCAGACCCTGCCTAACGTGGAGACGTAAACATGATCCGCATTTTAGACATCGCCATGAAAGACCTCACGCAGATCCTGCGCGACAAGAAGACATTCCTCTTCCTGCTGATCATGCCGGTCGCGTTCACTTTCCTGTTCGGGTTTGCTTTTGGCGGATTTAAGAAGGATGAACCATCTCCCCGCCTGCCCGTGGCGGTGATCCTGGAAGACAAAGGAAACCTGGGTCCGAGACTCATCAACCTGCTTGAACAATCCGAGGTCATCGCCATCAACATGGATGGCGACAAGACCCTGCAGGAATACGAGACTCTGCTTCAGGATGGTGACCTGGCTGGCATTCTGATCATTCCCAATGATTATTCGCAGATGAGGGTCCCGGGGCTGATCCCACAGCTCACCCTGGTGACAGATATCAGCCAATCCGCCGGACAGGCGATCCAGGGCGAGGTCCTGCGTCTCGCCGCACGTCTGGTGGATGCCGAACTGATCGCCGGGATGCTCGCCCAAACGCCGGCGGACCGGGCGGTGCTGGCGGAGCAGTACCTGCTCGCCTGGGAGAGATCCCCCATTCTTCTGGAGAACACCTCCGCCCTTGCCAGCACCTCGCAGGAATTGACCAACCAGGCGCAAACACTGGCGCACACGTCACCCGGCATGATCATCCAATTTGCCATTGCCGGTCTGCTGACCTGTGCCACGGTCCTGGTCAATGAACGGAAAACGCGCTCGCTTCAACGCCTGCTGACAACCCCGGCGCGGCGCGTCCATATCCTCCTGGGTCATTACCTGGCTATCTTTCTGCTGCTCTTCGCCCAGTTCCTGCTGTTCATCCTTTTCGGTCAGTTGGTCCTTGGGGTGGACTACCTGCGCCTGCCTTTTGCCACCCTGCTCGTGGCGCTTGCCACCTGCCTGTGCATCGCTGCCATGGGGTTGTTGATCGGGGTATTGGCAAAGAGCGAAGAGCAAGCCATTGCCTTCTCTCTCATCCCGATGTTCGTATTTTCAGGACTGGGAGGCGCCTGGACCCCGCTTGAATTTACCAGTCCCGCATTCCAGGCGATCGGTCATGTCACCCCGGTCGCGTGGGCGATGGATGGGTTCAAGAATATAACCGTCCGCCTGCTGGAGTTCGATTCCGTCCTCCTGCCGGCAGCAGCGCTTGGCGGGTATGCATTATTCTTCTTCTTGCTGGCTGTCTGGCGGTTCCATCGTCTCAGCGAATAAAGGTGGGCTGGGGGATTCCCTGCCCTGCTTCATGCGCCTATCAGGTTGGGTCTACAGGCTGTTCGGTCTCCCTGCTGGGCGAACGCCGTGTAAAAACCAACACGAATAGAAGCAACGCGATCAGCGTTGCCACCGTTGAATACACCACATCCAGTTCCATCACCGTGAAAAGAGCCGGGGTTGGCAGGACAGTCACGACCGCGTTGGCAAGCAGTGCGGTGAACAGGTTATTGGCAGCATGAAGACCCAGGGCAAGTTCCAACCTGCCGTCCCGCAGGGTGATATAAGCCAGCACTGCCCCAATGGAAAAATAGGTTAGACCCATCAGCAGGTAGTTTAATTTTGCCTCCGGGTTCAACAGGTGGGGCAGCATGAACAGCAGACCGGAGAGGGCACTCAGGAGGTAGATATTCCTGAGCCGCAGTCCGAATCCTTGCAGGATGTAGCCGCGGAAGAACAATTCCTCTGCTGAGGTCTGGATCGGGATCAGGACGAGCGCGAGGATGATGAATACTAAATAACGGACAGGGTCCAGGCTGAAAACGTATCGCCCCGGGTAGAGCAGGGCTTCCAAACCACCGATTGCCGCACAGAGTACGAACCAGGCGGAGAATCCCTGCAGGAAACGGCGCCAGT
>JBFYSG010000011.1:0-17133 GCA_041301835.1 Chloroflexota bacterium
GGAATAATAAAAAAAAGGGCTGCCGTCTGGCAGTCCGGGGGTTCAACTCTTACGGTTTACGATATAGTGGGCGAGATCGATCAATGCCTGCCGTTCAATGCTCTGCGGGGAGGCAGGCAGGAACTGCAGGGCTTTCTCAACATAGGCGCGACCCTCATCCAACGCCCGCGGGATGGCAGAACTGGTGCGCACGGCTTGCACCAGGTCGGCGATCACCGCCAGGTCCAGGGGGTACTCTCCGCCAAGGATCATGCGCACGCCGGGGTCATCCGGATGTTCATCAATGTAATACAGGGTGGGCAGGGTGACCAATCCCTGGATCAGGTCGCTGCCCACCGGCTTGCCCACTTCGCGCACCTCTCCGGTGAAATCCAGCACATCGTCCATGATCTGGAATGCCATGCCCAGGTTGTAGCCGAACAGGCGGGCAGACTCGACCACCGCCTCATCCACGGGGCTGATCATCGCCGCCGCCCAGGTGGTCATTTCGATCAGCGAGGCTGTCTTGGCGTAAATGCGCCGGGTGTATTCCTCCCGGTCCGCGGTCCCACGGGCGACGAACAACTGCGCCAGCTCCCCGTTCACGATGACCGCCAGCGTCTCGGCGAATAACTTCATCAGCGGCAGGTGGTCGGTCTCTGCCGCCAGTTTTGCCGCCCGGGCAAAGATAAAATCGCCGGTCAGGACGGTCGCCGGTGGCGACCACTGTGCGTTGAGGGTCTGGATGCCGCGGCGCAGCAGGGCGCCATCGATCAGGTCGTCGTGCACCAGGGTGGCGGTATGCAGAAGTTCAACCGCCGCTGCCAGCGTGATCAGGCGCTCGTGCGGGGCACCCAGTAACCGCCCGGTGAGCAAGCCCAGGGTTGGACGGATGCGCTTGCCGCCTGCCCCCAGGATGTGCTCCAGCGCGGCGCGCAGATCGGATTGGCAATCTGCCCCCTGGCAGCGCATCAACGCCTCGACCTGCTGCATATCGGCTTGCACATGGGTAAAGAATTGTGGTGTCTTCAAATCATTCTTCCCAGCGGAAGAGATTCCTGGCATTTTCAGTCGTCCTGGCTGCCACTTCCTCCAGCCCGCAGGAGTGCAGCGAGGCAATTGTATCAGCAATCAAGCGGATGTTGGCAGGTTCGTTGCGCCCTGCGCCTGGTGGAGCCGGGGTCTGGAATGGAGCATCGGTTTCCAGCACCAGGCTCGCCAGCGGCAGCTGCGAGACCAGCAGGCGCGTGCGCTTGCTGCGCGTCACGCGCCCCCCCACACCGATGTAGAACCCCAGCCCGATCGCCCGTTGGGCGAGGGCGAGTGACCCCGCAAAGGCATGCAGCACGCCCGGGTACTCCCAAGCCTGGCTCTCAGACTGCCGCAGGGGCGCGAGCCATGCCTCCAGCAGAGCCAGCAGGTCTTGCGCGCAGGCACCGTCCACCGCATCGCCCTTGTCCCGGAAGTGGAGCACCACCGGCAGGCGCAATGGCCCTGCCAGCTCGAGTTGCTGCTTCAATGCCCGCTTCTGGTTCTCAGCGGGCACGTTCTCCCAGTAATAATCCAGCCCGATCTCGCCGATGGCTTTCACCCGGGCATGACCTGCCAGCGCGCGCAAGTCTTCCAGCCAGCCCGCCGGGAGGTCCCCCGCCTCGGTTGGATGCACGCCGACCGCGGCGAACAGCATGGGCTGGCTCTCTGCCAGGCGGATGGCGGCGCGGCTGGATGCCAGGTTCAATCCCGGGATGAGAATGCGCCCCACGCCTGCCTGGCGGGCACGCGCCAGCACCTCGGCACGGTCCGGCTCGAACTTCTCAAAGTCCAGGTGGCAATGGGTATCGGTCAGCACGCCCGTGGTTCGCAAACCTGCCGGGACAGTCACTGCCGGGGCAGGGACTGCCCGCCGGCTGGGGTCATTTCAATCCCGCTACCCGCAAACCGTCCTGCAGGATGGCTTGCACCTTGTCGGCATGGGTCGTCTCGCAGTAGACGCGCATGATCGGTTCGGTGCCCGAGAAGCGGATCAACATCCAGCCGCCGTCCTCCAGTTTGAACTGGAAACCGTCCAGCGTCACCAGACCGGTCACCTTCAAGCCACCCAACGTCCTGGGGTTCGCCGCCAGGATGGTGGCTTCGCGGTCCTTGCGGTCGCCGCGGAACGGGGTGTCGATGCGGTCGTAATAATATTCTGCACCCAGTTTTTCGAACAGCAGGCGCAGCAGTTCGGAGGGCTTTTTTCCGGTGCGCACCATGAAATCGAGCATGTACAGCCCCGCCAGGATGCCGTCCCGCTCGGGCACATTGCCGCGGAAGGCATACCCGCCGCTCTCCTCCCCGCCGATCAGGGCATCGGTCTCGGTCATCTTGGGGGCAACATACTTGAAGCCCACGCCGGTCTCATGCACCGGCACATGGTACAGGCTCCCCAGTTTGTTCAACATGCCGGTCGTCGAAAGGGTTTTGACGATATCGCCGCGCAAGCCTCGGAATTCGAGCAGGTAGAACGCCAGCAGGGCAAAGACCCGCAGCTGGTTGACGAATACCCCGCGCTCGTCGCCGATGCCGCAGCGGTCAGCGTCCCCGTCCAGAATGAGCAGGATATCCGCCTTGTTCTCCACCGTGGCTTTGAGCCCGGCATCGATATTCGGCGGGATGGGCTCGGGGCGTTTCATTTCAGGGAAGGATGGGTTGCGCTGGTTGTGGATCTCGATCACGCGCGTCGTCCCGCCCGCCAGCAGGCGCGGGAAATACCCGGCGCCGTTGCCCCACATCACATCAGCCATCACCGTCAGTCCCGCGGCGCGGATGGGCTGCAGGTCGATCAACACCTGGATGTGTTCGATGTAGGCAACCGCGGCATCGAATAGGACGATCTGCCCAGCCTTGATGGCTTCTGCGAAGGCGACCCGCTTCACCTGCCCGGCGTCCTCGGGGATGAGCGCCTCGATGCGCAGCAGCCCCTGCGGGTCGATGGCACCGCCAGTCTCGTTGCGCACCTTGAATCCGTTGTCGGTGGGCGGATTGTGGCTGGCGGTTATGTTGACTGCCCCGCAGGCGCCCTTGTTCACCACCGCAAAGGCGATCACCGGCGTGGGGGTGGCTTCCTGGGTCAGGTGGACCTTGAACCCGTTGCCCGCCAGCACCTCGGCGACTGCCGCCGCAAAATGCTCCGAGCCGAAGCGCTTGTCATACCCGACAACGATCCACTTGCCGGCGTTCCCTTTTTCCATCATATACAGGGCGTAACCCTGCGCCGCCCTGCGCACATTGGCAAAGGTGTAATCTTCGGCGATCACCCCGCGCCAGCCATCGGTGCCAAACTGGATCTTCTCAGCCATGAGCATCTCTCCCGTGGATAAGTGGTAAAAATTAATTATATCAGAGCCGGACCCGGACCCCGACCCCGGAGAGGCACGCAGGGCGTCAGCCGGTATAATCGGGATGACCCGTGATCAAACCCGGCACAAGGAGCACCCACCCATGGAAAGCGATCTATCCGGCAGGATATACCTGGTCACCGGATCGACCTCCGGCATCGGACTGGCGGCGGCGGAACAACTGGCTCGCCGCGCCGCGGCTGTGATCGGCACGGGGCGTTCACCCGAGCGCTGCCGGCAGGCGCAGGCGCACCTGCTGGGCATGCATCCCACCGGCAGGGTCAAATACCTGGTCGCCGATCTCTCCCTGCAGGCGCAGGTGCGCGCCCTTGCCGGTTTTGCCGCCCAGCAGGTCGGCGATTGGGGCGCTGCGGGTCTGGACGGTCTGCTCAACAACGCCGGGGTGTTCACCTTTCGCCGCAGCCTCACCGCCGAGGGCTTCGAAATGCAGTGGGCGGTCAACCACCTGGCGCCCTTCCTCCTGACCCACCAACTGCTCCCCCTGCTGGGCAAAGCGCCCTGCGCCCGCGTGGTCACCGTCAGTTCCGGTTCGCATTATCACACCCGCCTGCGCTGGAAGGACCTGCAGTTGCAGCGCGGCTACAACCCGCTCTTCGCTTACAAGCAGAGCAAGATGTGCAATGTGCTTTTCACGGCTGAGCTGCGCCGCCGCCTGGGTTCCGGGAGCCGCGTGGATGCATTCGCTGCCGATCCCGGGCTTGTGGATACACGCATTGGTGAGAAGGATAACCCAGCCCTGGCGCGCTGGATCTGGGACCTGCGCCGGCGGGGCGGCATCAGCCCACAGGAATCGGCGCGCGGCGTGGTCCATGTTCTGACCGAACCTTCCATCCGGTCTGCGCCAGAGATCTACTGGAAACACGGAGTGCCCCAGGCACCCGATGCGGGTGCGTTGGATGAGCACGCCGCCCGGCGCTTGTGGGACATTTCAACTTCGATGTGCAGTATTCAATGGGATGACCGCCTGCCGGGGTAGGCTGGCGCGCCCCTGCCGGCTTCAGGTCTTTTCGCCGCCCAGTGGGAGGACGACAATGAAGGTGGAACCCTGCCCCAGGACCGACTCGACCCAGATGCGTCCGCGGTGGCTGTCCACGATCGATTTGACGATCGCCAACCCAAGCCCGGAACCCCCGATCCCCTTTGGAACATTGCTGGCGCGGTAGAACTTCTCAAAGATGTGCGGCTGGTCGGCTGGCGGGATGCCCGGTCCATTATCCTCGATCCGCAGGATGACCTGCTCGCTCTGTAATTCCACTTCGATGGTCACCTTGCCGCCTTCAGGGGTGTACTTGATGGCATTACCCACCAGGTTGTCCAGCAGTTGACGCAGGCGGATGGGGTTGCCCCGCAGCAGCACCGTCTCCTGAGGCAGTTCCATTTGCAGGTCCATATGCTTTTCATTGACCGTAACGCCTACGGTCTCCATGGCATAACGGACAATGCTTTCCATCGAAACCAGTTCCTTTTGCGTATCCATCCCGGCTTCGATGCGCCCCAATTCCAGCAGGTCGTTCACCAGCGCGGTGATGCTCTCCACACTGACCTGCACGCGCTTGATGAATTCGCGCTGCTGTTCGTTGATCGGACCCACCCGCTCGAGCAGGTCCACGTAGCCCAGGATGGCGGTCAGGGGGGAACGCAGGTCATGCGAGACAGTGCTGACGAACTCGTTCTTCAAGCGGTCGACCTGCTTGAGATAGGTGATGTCCTGCAGGGTGACCGCCCCGCCGATCTTGGGGATGATCGTGTACTGGGCGGTCAGGACACGCCCATCCTCGAACAGGATCTCGTGGTGCAGCATGTTCCGGTTGGTGCTGCCGTCCAGCAGGGAAGCCAGTTCCGGGTGCGTGATCACATCCAGCACCTTCCTGCCGATCATGCTGTCATCCTTCCAGATACCGAAGGCGCGCCGCGCCGCCGGGTTGACCAGCAGGATGTTCATCTGCTCGTCCAGGATGATGACGCCGTCCTCGATGTGGTTCAAAATGGTATCGAACTTCTGCAGTTCCTCAACGCGCCGCTGGAGTGAAGCGGTGGTTCGTTTGACCTCCCGCCGGGTCCAATCGCCCAGGCGGTCGGCGCGCCACATGCTCTGTTCGACGGTCTTGACGATCTCTTCCAGGGTGGTCGGGGCAACCAGGCAGTTGCTCACCCCCGCGTGGAGCGCTTGCTTCAACGCCTCGGTCGATTCGTGCGTGACGAACAAGATGACCGGCAGGGTCGGGAAGCGTTCCAGAACGGAGGCGGCGGTCAGGATGCCATCCTTGCCTGAAAATTCCTGGCTGATGATGACCAGCGACGGGTTGGTCTCCTGGAGCACCCGGTCCAGGGCAACGCTGTCGTTGGCAGCGGCAACCTTGTATCCGGTCACTGCCATCGCCTGTTCGAACATCTTGCGGACCTGCTCGTCACCGAGGGCGAGCAATACCAGGGCGTCTTTGGGCATCAGGCGGATGATTCCTTATCGTCCGGGGCGGTGGTTTCATTCATCGCTGCCAGTCCCACAGCACGCTCAAGCGCTTCTTCCACGTTCCGGATGGCTTGCTGTTGTTCGGAGGACAGTTTCCCCATCTTCCCATCCAGCAGCAGTTCCAGCGGATAGGTCAGCGGCTGAAGGGTGGCATGGATCGCCTGCCGCAAGGCTTGCAGTTGTTCGCGCTTGGTCTTTTCTCCCAGTCGGGCGGCTTCGGCAGACTCCTGGATCGCATGGAACAAGCGTGCATTCATCAACGAGACGGAGGCATAATCGCTCACCGCTTCGAGCAGCGACTGCATGTTGCGGTCGAAGGGCTGGTTGGCCCGGCGCACCACCACCAGCAAACCGATGACCTGGTTCTGGATCTTGACCGGCACGACCATCGCCGATTGACCCAGCGAGGTCAACTTGAAGCGTTTCAGAGGTTCACCGTGCAGGGTGAGGGTCTCACCTGAAAGCGCCACCAGGGAACTCATCCCGTCCTCCAGCGGTTGACCCAGCTTGGACATCCAGGCTTCAGGCAGGTTGCGCTGCGCCGCCAGGAAGAACGTGCGGTTGTGCCGCTCGCGCAGCAACAGCCAGCAGAAATCCGCCTCGGATACTTCGAGCATGCCCTCGACCAGTTTATCCAGCAGGACACGCTGGTCGGTGATGGAAATGACCGCCTTGCCGACCGCGAAGATGGTCGTCAGTTCCCGCACCCGGCGCTGCAATTCCTCGTTGGTCTGCTTCAACTGGTCGTCAAGGTTCTGGCGTGAGCGGCGCTCGCGCACCTGTTTCACCGCCCGTTCCACCACCGCCACAACCTCGGTCTCACGCACGGGCCACAGCAGGTAATCCCCGGCGCCCAGCCGGAACGCCTGGATGACCTGGTGTTCTTCACCCTTGCGGGCGATGACGATGACCGGGATCTGCAATCCCTGCGAGTTCAATGCCACCAGCAGGTCCTTGCCGCTCAACCCGGGCAGGTTGAGGTCGGCGATCACCAGGTCCGGCGAAAAACGGGCGGTCTCCATGATCGCGATGGCGACATCCGCCACCACGCGCACCTGGTAGCCCTGCGGCTGGAGCGCCTGCCGGGCAATGAGGTCCTCGATCTCCGGATCGTTCCCGATAAGCAAGATTCGTTCGAGTGTGGTAGCCATTCGGTCTTATGATAGCACAAATGTCTAAAAAGCGTGAAAGAATAGGAAGATTGTACCTGCCTCCAGGCAGCCGAAAGCCGCCTTCATGGACCCGGCGCCTGCCGGGAATCTCCCGCCGGGCAGCACAGGCGCGATCTTGGGTATAATTCGCCTTTAATTCAGGCATGGAGGCTTCATGGATACAACCCTGTGGTGGCGCGAAGGCGTCATCTATCAGATCTACCCCCGCTCGTTCCAGGATACCAATGCCAATGGGCTGGGCGACCTGCCCGGCATCACCAGCCGACTGCCCTACCTGCAGGACCTGGGCATCGATGCCATCTGGCTCTCCCCGTTCTTTCCCACACCGGACAAGGATTTCGGCTATGACATCCGCGATTACTGCGGCGTGGATGAGCGCTTTGGCACGTTGGAGGATTTTGACCGCCTGGTGGATGCCGCCCACCGCCGGGGCATCCGCCTCGTGCTCGATATGGTTCTGAACCACACTTCTGACCAGCATCCCTGGTTCCAGGACTCCCGCCGCAGTCGCCAGTCTCCCCACCGGGACTGGTACATCTGGAGGCCCGTTTCCCGCACCCGCTTCGGGCGTTGGAAGGCGCCCAATAACTGGCAGGCGTCCTTTGGCGGGAAAGCCTGGGAATTCGACCCGACCAGCGGGGAAGCCTACCTGCACTCCTTCACCCGGGAACAACCCGACCTCAACTGGCGCAATCTGCAGGTGCGCCATGCCATGCTGGATGTCTTCCGCTTCTGGCTCGAGCGCGGTGCGGATGGATTCCGCCTGGATGTCTTCAACGCCTATTTCAAGGATGCCCGCTTCCGGGATAATCCGCCCAAACTGGGGCTGCGCGCCTTCGACCGCCAGCACCACATCCACGATATGGACCAGCCGGAGATGATGCCGTTCCTGCAGGAACTGCGCGCCCTGCTTGATTCCTATCCTCAGCGCTACGCGGTGGGCGAGACCTACCTCGCCAGCCCCGAAAAGACCCTTGGCTACTGTGGTGACGATAAACTGCACCAGGCGTTCAGTTTCGACTTCACCTCCTTCTCCAGCGAGATCAGAGCCGCCCTGCGGGTCTTCCCCTGGTCGCCGCGCTGGATCCTCAAGAAGATCAACGCCCGCGAAAGGCTTTTCAATGCCGCCGGTGTCCTGCCGACGACGGTCATGAGCAACCACGACCTGCCCCGGGCTGTCTCGCGCTACACCCGCGGCGAGGACGACCGCATGGCAAAGATCATCATGACCCTGCTGCTCACCCTGCGGGGCACACCCTTCCTGTATCAGGGCGAGGAGATCGGGATGCGCGAACTCCGCCTGAAGCGCAGCGAATTGCACGACCCGGCAGGAAAAAAGTATTTCCCCATTTATCCGGGCAGGGATGGCTGCCGCGCCCCCATGCAGTGGGATGACTCGCCGCAGGCGGGCTTTTCAACCGCCAGACCGTGGCTCAAACTGCACCCGGATGCCACGCGCCGCCATGTGCGCGCCCAGGAAAAGGATCCCGACTCACTGCTGCACTTCACCCGACGGTTGATCGCCCTGCGCAAAGCCCATGCCGCCCTGCGCGGCGGCGAATTCATTCCCGTGCTTGCCTCGGCGCACGTCCTGGCATACCTGCGCCGCAGCGAAGCAGAGACCCTCCTGGTGGTGCTGCATTTCAGCCGCCGGGCACGGCATCTCACCCTACCGCCGGGCATCCTGCCGCTGATCTGCCTGCTTTCGAGCGCCGGGGGCGCAACCCGACCCGCCGCGCAGGAACTGCACCTGGCTCCCTTGGAAGTCAGCCTGTGGTCGCTGCAGCAGGGCAGCGGGCAGGGATAGTCCTGGACGGGCTGGATCCGTATCCATGAACCGGGGGGAGATGCGCGGCAGGCTTGTTTTTTCCCCCTGCTTCGTTATACTACGTATGGATGGACTCACTGCCCTTCTTCCCGGGGGAGGAACACGCTGACCTGCGACCCCTGGCGCGCTTCATGCCCGTCGTGCCGTCAGGCGTGGCGGCGGCTTTCCTTGCCCGGCACGACAGCCGCTCCGGCTGGGTGCTGGATCCTTTCGGCGCCGCGCCCGCATTGGCGCTGGAAATGGCGCGCATGGGCAGGAACGTGCTGGTGGCAGTCAACAACCCGGTCACCCGCTTCCTGTTGGAACTGACCGCCGCGCCGCCCCCGCTGGAGGAATTACGCTCGGCGCTCTCGGCGATCGCCGGACTGCGCAAGGGGGACGAGCGCATGGAGACCCACCTGCAATCGCTGTATATGACCGTGTGCCAGCGCTGCCAGAGGCAGGTGCCGGCGGAAGCCTTCATCTGGGAGAAGGACCAGGCAGTCCCCAGCGGGTGCATTTACCACTGCCCGTGCGGCGAGGGGGGTGAATTCCCGGCGACCGAGGCAGACCGGGAGCATGCCCTGCGCATCGCTGCCACGGATGGACTGCATCGCGCCCGCGCCCTCGAGCGGGTGGCAGCCCCCGATGATCCCGACCGCCCCCTGGCTGAACAAGCCCTCACCTGCTACCTGCCGCGCGCGGTCTATGCGCTCATCACGCTGGTCAACCGGATGGAAGGCTTGCTGCCCGGCGCGACGCGTGAGCGCCAGAATGCCCTGCTGGCACTGCTGCTCGCCGCCTGCGATGAAGGCAACTCGCTCTGGTCGCATCCGCCGGATCGACCTCGTCCCCGGCAGTTGACCGTCCCCGCGCGCTTCCTGGAGAAGAACATGTGGCTGGCGCTGGAAGGCGCAGCGGCACGCTGGCAGACCGCCGCGCCAGTGCCGATGACCAGTTGGAACCTGGCGCCCGGGGAGACGGGGCAGACCGGCGGCATCTTTGTTTTCGATGGTCCCGCGCGCGACCTGGTCCCGGCGCTCGCCGCGATCCACCCCGGAGCGCTGGTCACCGCCCTGCCGCGCCCCAACCAGGCTTTCTGGACTTTGTGTGTCCTCTGGGCGGGTTGGTTGTGGGGGCATGAGGCTGCGGCTTCGTTCAAATCCGTCCTGCGCCGCCGCCGCTACGATTGGAACTGGCACAGCCGGGCGCTCGGCGCGGCGCTCGAGAGCATCTCCCCGCACCTGCCGCTCAATACGCCGGTCTTTGCCTTGCTGGCAGAACCCGAACCGACCTTCCTGACGGCAGCGGTGATCGCCGCCGCCGAGGCGGGCTTCGACCTGGAAGGACTTGCCCTGCGGACGCGCGCCGAACCAGCCCAGGCAGCCTGGCGGCGGCGCGCCTTTCTGCGCAAGGACCGTGAGATGCCCGCCATCGACCCGGAAAGCGTGCACGCCGCGCTGGAAGCCTGCCTGCGCGCCCGTGGAGAGCCTTGCAGTTATATGCATCTCCACGCCGCCAGCCTGCAGGCGCTTGCCGCCGATCACTCCCTGCAGTTGACGGAGGATGCCATCCCGCAGGTGCATGCCGCCATCGAGCAGGCGCTCAGCTCCGAGGTCTTCCTGCACCACGCTGAATCCGCCAATATCGAATCCGGTCTGTGGGGACTTGCCCGCTGGGAACCTGCCGATACCCTGGCGGACCTGGTCGAGATCGCCCTGGTCCAGCACCTGGAAAAGCACCCCGGCGCCAGCCTGCGCGCCCTGGAAAGCGCGCTCAACACCAGCTTTCCCGGGCTGCGCACCCCCCCGCCCGACCTGCTGGAGGCGATCCTGGCATCCTATGCCGTGCCGACAGACGGGTTGTGGAGCCTGCGGGCGGAGGATTCGCCTGCCTCCCGCCGCCAGGACCTGGACGAGATGATGGCATCCCTGGGCACACTTGCCGCCCGCCTGGGTTACGCCTCTACCAGCGAGGAGAGCCCCGGTCGGCGCGTGCTCTGGATGGAAGGCGGTCGAACCCGATGTGTCTTCCCGGTCATCGCCTCGGCGGTCACGGGTAAGATCCTGCGCCAGCCAGCCGACACGGCTGTGCGCCGGGTGCTGGTCCTGCCGGGCAGCCGCGCCGGACTGCTGGCATACAAATTGGGGCGCGACCCCAGCCTGCGCTCCGCCGCCGAAGGCGTGCAGGTGCTCAAATTCCGCCAGTTGCGCCGCATCGCTGCGCTGGACGACCTGGACCGCGCCGGTTGGGAACAGGAACTCTCCGGCGACCCGCTGGAACCCCCCGAACAATTGAAACTGTTCTAAGCAGGATGCGTATACCCTTTATGGATGCGTCCAGCCTGTACGCGCGGCGGGACAAATGCCGTATAATCGAAAGACTATGGCTAACAACAAACTCAGACTACTCGCCTCGCGGGCACGCTACCTTGTGATCCTGGCAGCATTGGTGGTCATCACCATCTGGCTCATCAACACGCCCCCGGGCTTGTTCGGCAAAGCGGACGGGATCGGCTATGCCGTCTGTCACCGCATCCCCGAGCGCTCCTTCCACATTGGCGACCGCCAACTGCCGCTCTGTGCGCGCTGTTCCGGCATGTACCTGGGCGCGATGATCGGGCTGGCATACCAGGCGATCGTTGGGCGCAGGCGCCAGAACTTCCCTCCCTGGCGGGTGGCGATCCCGCTCATCCTGTTCGTGTTCGCCTTTGCCGTCGACGGAGCCAACTCCTACCTGTACCTGATCAAGTCGGTCATGCCTGACGTGGTGGCGAAGATCCCGAACCTGTACATTCCCTCCAACCTGCTGCGCATCCTGACAGGCTCGGGCATGGGGCTGGGGCTGGCAGCCATCCTGTACCCCGCCTTCAACCAGACCGTCTGGGTGACAGCGGAGGAAAAACCCGCCCTGGATCTTAAGGGTCTGCTGATCATCGTTGGGCTCACCCTGGGCGTGGATCTTCTCGTGCTCACCGAGAGCCCGGTGGTGCTCTACCCGGCGGCATTCATCAGCACCGCAGGGGTGCTCGTCCTGCTGACCATTGTCTACAGCATCGTCTGGATCATGCTGGTCAAACAGGATAACAGTTTCACCCGCTTCCGCCAGTTGTGGCTGCCCCTGGTTGCCGGGCTGACGATCGCGCTCATCCAGATCCTGGCGATCGACCTGCTGCGGCTCGGGTTGACGGGCACCTGGGGCGCGATCCCTATTGGGTAAATAAAGAAGGAGGTACGATATGGAAGCCTTGTTTGGAATAATGACAGCATTCGGTCTTTCTGCCAGCGCGGGATTGAATGCCTACATCCCCCTGCTGCTGATCGGGGTGATCGCCCACTACACCGACTGGATCGAGTTGAACGCGCCCTACGACACGCTCGCGAATCCCTGGGTGCTGATCGTGGTCGGCATCCTGCTGATCGTGGAGATGCTGGCGGATAAATTCCCGGCAGTGAACCATGTCAATGACGCCATCCAGACCGTCATCCGCCCGGCAGCCGGCGCGATCGTCTTTGCCGCCAGCGCCAACGTGATCACCGGCGTAAGCCCGGTCATTGCCATCATCTGCGGATTGCTGGTGGCTGGCAGTGTGCACACGGTTAAAGCCGCAGTCCTGCGTCCGGCGGTCACCGCCACGACAGGCGGCGCCTTGAACGTGCCGGTGAGCATCGCCGAGGATGTCGTCGCCGCGGTGGTCTCATTCCTGTCGATCGTCCTGCCGATCCTGGGCGTGATCCTCGTCCTGCTCTCCGCCGTGCTGCTCATCTGGTGGTTCCGCCGCCGTGCAGAGCGCAAGCGCCAGGCATCCGTGTGATGCCGGCGGCACCTTCTAATTCTGACAAATTTTGTACTATAATATCGCCCAATACACTGACTTGATCTGAATACAAAGGAGAAAAGACATGACTGAATATACACCCACCCCTGCTCCGGTCACCAAGACGAGCACCATGGCGATCATCAGCCTGATCGCCGGCATCACTGGTTGGTCGATCCTGCCCTTCCTCGGCTCGATCGTCGCCATCATCACCGGTCACATGGCACAGAGCGAGATCAAGAAGAGCGGCGGCATGATCACCGGCAAAGGCATGGCGGTCGCGGGTCTCATCCTTGGCTATCTTTCCATCGCCCTCGGCTTGTGCCTGATCTGCGTCTTCCTCATCCTGCCCCTGCTCGGCTTGACCCTGATCCCCTGGGATACGGTCAGCTATTCGTATTCCTATTAACTCCCCCCGATGGCTGATCCAGCCGCCGCCCAGCCCGCCGGTCATCCAACCTGGATCATCGTGCTTGTCATCGTGCTGGTGTCCTGTTGTTGTCTGTTCGGACTGGTCGGGCTGGTGATCGCCTTCGGCGAACCCCTGCTGCAGGAACTGGGGCTGTACAGCCTCTAACCCGCGCCGGGGTCGTTACCCCGGAAAGACATCTCCCGCAGGTGCATAACCCTGCGGGAGATGTCTTTTAAGGTCAGGCATCTGGCAGGCACGCCAGCGCCTCCGGCGGGAGGTACAACCGCACCGCCGCGCCCACGGCGGGCGCCTCGGGCAGGTGGAAGGTCAGTCCGTTATCCAGCAGCACCTTGAAACCATCCTGGCGGAAGATCACATCCACGACCCTGCCCGCGATCTGTCCGCCGGGGTCCAGCTGGACTTTGTGGGCGCTGACCAGTAGATGGACGCTCTCCCCTTCGCGGTGCGCATGCCCGCAGGTGGGTTCGAAATCCCCGAGCGCCGTGCGCACCTTTCCGGAATGCATCACGCCCGGCAGGATGTTGCCGGCACCCAGGAAGCGCGCCACCCAGACCGAGGCGGGGTGCGCGTACACCTCCGCCGGGCTGCCCTGCTGAACAATGCATCCCTCGTGCAGCAATAGGATGCGGTCGGCAATGGCGTATGCCTCCTCCTGATCGTGGGTCACATAGATCGCCGGGACGCCGGTGGCATGCAGGATCCTGCGGATCTCCGCCAGCAGGTCCTCGCGCAGCGAGCGGTCCAGGGCGCCGAGCGGCTCGTCGAACATCAGCAGGCGCGGACCCGATGCCAGCGCCCGCGCCAGCGCCACGCGTTGTTGTTCCCCGCCTGAAAGGTCCGTGACCCGCCGCGCGCCGAACCCAGCCAGGTTGACCTGCTCGAGCGCTTCGCTGACCCGCCGGTTCAATTCCTCCCGGGGGATCGACTGCATCTTCAGCCCGAAGGCGACATTGCCGGTGACATCCATGTGCGGGAAGAGGGCATAATCCTGGAAGACGAGCCCAAAGTTGCGCCGGTGTGCCGGCAGGCGTGCCTGGTCCTGCCCATCCCAGCGCACCAGCCCGGCTTCGGGCATCTCGATGCCTGCCACCAGCCGCAGCAGGGTGGATTTCCCGCTGCCCGAAGCGCCCAGCAGGCAAACGGTCTCGCCGTGAGCGACACTGAACGATATGCCTTTCAACAGCGGTTTGCCTTCATAAGACTTGTGCAGGTCAATGAGTTCGAGCATGGGTTCCTCGCGCTTGGATGATGAGTGCCATTAAAATTCACTACTGGAGGGCAGGCGCAGTTTCTCGATCAACAGGATGCCGGCGCCGGCAACGACCATCAGGATGGTCGCCATCGCCATCGCCTGACCGTAGTTCATGCCGCCGGGCTGGGCAAGGAAGCGGTAGATCGCCACCGGCAGGGTCGGGTACTCGGGGCGGTAGAGCAGTGCCGTGGCGCCGAATTCGCCCAGCGAGACCGTGAAGGCAAAGACAGCCGCCGAGAGCACCGGGCGGCGCACCAGGCGCCAGTCCACCTCCCACAGGACGCGGGCGGGAGATGCCCCCAGCGTGACCGCCGCCTGCCGCAGGCGGTCCGGGATGGATGCCAGCGCGGGCTGGAGCACGCGGATAACAAAGGGCAGGGCGATCAGGGTATGCGCCAGCGGCACGAGCCAGGGCGAGGCAAGCCATCTGCCGTAAGCCAGGATGAATCCCAGCCCCAGCGTCACCGCCGAGGCGCCCAGGGGCAGCAGCAGCAAGGGGTCGATCAGGCGCTCGAAGCGCCCGGGGCGGGCAAGGGCGCGGGCGGCAGGGAATCCCAGCAGCAGCGCAAGCAGCATGGTCAAACCGGCGTATGCCACCGAATTGAGCAGGGCGCTGCCCGGCGGGACATGGAACGCCGAGCCGCGCCGGTTGATGAATAACTCGGCATAATAGTCCAGCGTCAGCCCGTAGTGCACCTGCGTCCGGTCGCCGCGCTCGCTTTCCAGCCGGATGACTGAGCGCAAAGGCAGCGATACCAGCGGCAGGGCAAAGAACAGGCACAGCAGAGCAGACATCGCCGCGACGAACAGGCGCTGGCGCCAGGAGCGCGGGCGCAGGGGCGGGTCGGCGCGCGGCTCGGTCACCAGCCTCTGGCGGGTCACCAGGCGGCTGTAGAGCACGGCAAAGACCAGCGTGCACACCAACTGCACCAGGGTCAGCCAGGCGGCAAGCGGCAGGTTCAGGAAGGTCAACGCCTGGGTGTAGATCTCCACCTCCAGGGTCGAGAACTGCGGTCCACCCAGCAGCAGGATGACACCGAAACTGGTGAAGTTAAAGAAGAAGACCAACAGCAGGGCTGAGATCAGCGCCGGGCGCAGGATGGGCAGGGTGACAAGCAGGAACAGGCGGCGCGGGCTGGCGCCCAGGGTTTGGGCGGCTTGCGCCAGGCGCGGGTCGAGGCGGTTCAGACTGTTCCCGACCATGCGGATGACAATGGTCGCGTTGTAGAAGACATGCGCCGTCAGGATGGCGCCCAGCGTGCCGCTGAAAACGACCGGCGGCGCCTCCAACTGGAAGAGCGCCTGCAGCGCCAGGTTGAACCAGCCGCGCGCGCCCAGCCAGGCAGTAAAGGCGGAGGCGACCACCACCGTGGGGAGCATGAACGGGATGGCGGTCAGCATGCGCAGCAGGCTTCTGCCCCGGAACTCGAAGCGCGCCAGCAGCACAGCTGCCGGCAGACCCAGCAGGAAGGTCAACAGTGTGGAGAGCAGCGCCTGGAACAGGGTGAAGCCGAGCACCCGCAGGGTGTAGGGCAGGGTGCCCGACCCCAATGCGGAAAAGTCCAGTCCCACAAGCAGAATGCGCGCCAGGGGCAGGAAGAAGAACAGGGTCAGGAAGAGCAGGATCCCCGACCAGGAGAGGATGCGTCGCAAGGACATCGCGCCTATTGGCTCCCGTTGGGTACGATCAACGCAAGACCGTCTCGGTCCACGCCGCGATCCATGCCTCGCGTTGGGCGGAGATGACCGCCGGGTCAAGAGAGGCGGGCTCCTGCGCCACCTGCGCCCACAGCGTGAACTCGGGCGGCAGTTCTGCCTGCTGGTTCGCCGGGTACATGAACATCTGCAGGGGCAGGTCCTGCTGGAACTCGATCGAGAGCAGGAAATCGATGAACTTCTCTGCCAGCGCCCGCTTGGGCGTGCCCGCCAGGATGCCGGCGAACTCCACCTGGCGGAAACAGGTGCCCGGCGCCAGGATGGAGGCGGTGGGCGCAGTCTCCACCGGCGGATCGGCATAGATGACCTCCGCCGCCGGGCTGGACGCATACGAGACGACCATGGGCTGAGGTCCGTGGGCGGAGGAGCCGGAGAAGTTGGTATAGTAGGCGGTCTCCCAGCCGTCCACCACGGTCAAACCGTTCTGGCGCAGGGCAGACCAGTAGGACAGATAGCCGTCTTCGCCGAAATGCGCGATGGTCGCCAGCAGGAATGCCAGCCCGGGGGAACTGGTGGCAGGGTTTTCCACCACCAGCAGCCCGCTGTATTCAGGCTTGAGCAGGTCTTCCAGACTGGCAGGCGGCGGCAGGGCATGCGTCTCGAACCAGGCGATATCGTAATTGATGCACACATCGCCATAATCCACCGGCAGGGCGGCATGCGTGGGGTCCAGCTCCAATTCATCCGGTACCTGGTCGAGCAGCGGTGAGGCGTAGGGCTCGAAGATGCCCGCCTCCAGGGCGCGCGAGAGGTAGGTGTTATCCACCCCAAAGAAGACATCCGCCAGCGGAGCCTCCCGGCTCAGGATGGCTTTGTTGAGCGCCGAACCGCTGTCGCCGCTGGCAAGGAAGACCAGCGTCACCTGGTTTTCCTGCTCGAAAGCGGTCACCAGGGATTCGCTCAGGGCAAAGGAATCGTGCGTCATGACGGTCAGGGTCTGTTGTTTCGGCGCGCAGGCTGGCAGCACGATCAGGATCGCCAGGCACAGCCACAAGTATTTTTTCATCACAACCTCCATCTCTCCAGGTAATGCGATCAAATCCCCTGCCGGGTATGGACGATGAGCAGGCGACCGCCGCTGATCTCCAC
>JBFYSG010000074.1:0-11140 GCA_041301835.1 Chloroflexota bacterium
ATTGGAGGGTATCGTTGCCTCCCTGGAGGCGGGTGACCTGGCGCTGGACGAGTCGACAACGATCTTCGCCCGCGGACAGGCGTTGGTGAAACACTGCATGAAACTGCTGGAGAAGGCGGAACTAAAGGTGCGCCTGTTGTCCGGAGAAGAGATCGAGGACAGCGAGGACCCGGTATGAATTTCAGGTCGATCCTCGATAACCCGATGTTCTGGACGGGGATGGCCGGCTGGATGCTGGCACAGATCTTGAAGATCCCGATCGATTACTTCCAGAACAAGCGCTGGAATTGGGCATTGTTCTTCGCCGCGGGCGGTATGCCCAGCTCCCATTCGGCGCTGGTCACATCGACTGCCCTGGCGGCAGGGCTCTATCATGGTTTTGACAGCGCCATCTTTGCCCTGGCGGTGGCGGTCGCCATGGTCGTGGTCTATGATGCCACCGGGGTCCGGCGGCAGGCAGGCATGCAGGCGCAGAAGATCAATATCCTGGTGAATGAATTATTGAAGGGTCACCCGATCTCGCAGCAGGAGCTGCGCGAGGTCATAGGGCACACCCCACTGGAAGCCATTGGCGGGGTGCTCCTTGGCTTGATCACGGCCATGGGATTGTGGTTCATCCTGCGCTGAAGCAGGATGCAGGTGGATGGGTGTGATGTTCAGCGGGTCAGGCGCCGCTTGACCGCCTGGAAGAGGGTGTGTACCTCCGGCAGGCGCAGTGGCAGGATCGTTAGACCATACAGGCTGGCTCCAACGACCACGCCGCCGAGGGCGAGCAGCAGCGGGGAGGCGAAGCGGAGCCACTCGAGCCAGAATAAAAGCCCAGCCGTCATGACTGCAGTACCGAGCAGGGCCGCCCCAACAGCCGCGGCAACCTGCCTTTCCTGCAAGCCATGCAGGCGCTTGCGCATCAGGAATAGAAGCGTCAATACCTCCAGCGCGGTTGAGACCGAGACTGCCAGGGCAAGCCCGCCGTGCGGCATCCAGCCGAGTTGTGTGAAGGAATAAGAAAAGAGCAGGCTGAAGGCGATGCTGAGGAGCATGGCAGCCGCGCCCACCAGGACGGGCGTCCGGGTATCGTGCATGGCATAATACGCCCGCACCAGAACTTCCTGGATGGCATGGAATACCAGACCGGAGGCATACCAGACCAGCGCCCAGGCGACCATCTGGGTGGTCAGAGCAGTGAATTCACCCCGCTGGTACAGGAAGGTGATGATCGGCACGCTGAGCAGGATCAATCCAGCCGTCGCCGGGACGGACATCAAGATCTGCGCCCGGATCACGGATACCAGCGTACCGCGCAGGTCATCGATCCTGCCCTGGGCATACTGGGTCGAGAAGGTCGGCATGACCGCCGTCGCCACCGATTGGGCAATAGCGATCTGTGCCATCATCATGAGCGAAAATCCATACGACAGGGCGTACACGGCACCTTCCTGCCGGGAGGCCAGCAGGGTATTGATCCAGACCATCAATTGCACCACCGCAGCTCCGAACATGCGCGGTGCCATCAGCCGCAGGACTTCGCCGACCGCCGCGTCGTGCACACCCAGGGTGGGGAAATACCTCCCCTTTAAGCGCACCAGACCCGGCACCTGGATCAGCAGATTGAACAGCGATCCGATCACGACGCCCCACGCCAGTCCGTAAACACCCATGTGCGGCGCCAGTATCAGCACGCCAAAGATCTGCCCGAGCTGATACATGGCGGGCGCCAGGGCTGAGAGCAGGAATTTCCGATGGGAATTCAGGATGCCGATCAACAAGCCGCTCAGGCTAAAGAAGAGCACCGACAGGGATTGGATGCGCAGCAGGTCGACGGTCAGCGCCTGTTTTTCGGGGGCAAACCAGGCAGTCAAGGCATAGCCGACGATTGGTTCCGCCAGCAGGCATATCAAGCCTGCGCTTAGGATCATGATGACCAGGATCCAGTTGACGATGGCGGAAGCCAGTTTCCAGGCGGAGAGGCGGTCTTCCTTGACGAGGTATTTGACGAAAACAGGGATGAACGAGGAAACGAAGATCCCGCCCGTCATTACGAACACAAGCGCCTCGGAGGGACGGTTGGCGGCGAGGAAGGCATCCACATCATGCGGTGTGAAGGTCTTCCCGATCAATATCTTCGCCGCCAGACCGGTGAGCTGACTTAATATGAAAGCCAGCATCACCGTCCCGGCTGACCGGGCAAGGCTTGGGGCAGGAGCGGGGTGGGTTTCGGTCACGAGCGAGGATTATACCCTTTGCATTATAATGCCGCCATTACTGTACGGTGTGCCTATCGGAGGTGTCGGTGCGATCTTCATGGTTAACACTTGGATGCGTGGCATGCTTAATTATGATCCCGGCACTGTTGGGGGCGTGCACGATCACCGACCCGGGGGCGGGTGATGGACCTGTGCCGGAGGCGGTGACTCCGGAAGGCGGCGGGTCCTGGTACCAGGTGTACTTCACCGACCCGCAGGCACCGGGTGCGTCCGAGTACGAGGGAGGGGTGGACGAGGCGCTTGCCGCGGCGATCGATGCAGCGCATGCCAGCGTGGATGTGGCGATCTACAACCTCAATCTCTGGTCGATCCGCAATGCCCTGCTGGAGGCACACGACCGCGGTGTACGTGTGCGCGTTGTTGCCGAGAGCGACAACCTGGACGGCGATGAGTTCCAGGATCTGATCGAAGCGCAGATCGCTGTGCTGGGCGACCGGAGGGAAGGGTTGATGCACAACAAGTTCGTGATCATCGACCAAAGCGAGGTCTGGACCGGTTCGATGAATTTCACCCTGAGCGGCGCCTATGCGGATAACAATAACATGATCCGGGTGCGGTCAGACGAGATCGCAGCAAGGTACCTGGTTGAATTCAACGAGATGTTTGAGCAGGACATGTTCGGGGATGATATTTTCCAGCAGGCCTCGATGTCGGCGATCCAGATCGGGGAGACGAGCGTGGAGGTCTATTTCTCGCCGGACGACCAGGTGGAGGCATGCATCCTGGAGATCCTGGAGGACGCCCGGCAAAGCATCCACTTCCTGGCATACGCTTTCACCTCCGATGCGATCGGCGAGGCGCTGCTTTCCAAAGCAGCCGCTGGACTGGATGTGACCGGAGTCATGGATGCCGGGCAGGTTGTCTCCAATGTGGGTTCAGAGTTTGAGAATTTTCTGCAATCCGGGCTGGATGTGCGCCTGGACGGGAATGAAGGGCAGATGCATGACAAGGTTATCATCGTGGATGGGGAGATCCTTCTCACCGGTTCGTATAACTTCTCCAGAAACGCCGAGGAGACGAATGACGAGAACCTGTTGATCATCCATGATGCACACCTTGCCGCAACCTACCTTGCCGAATTCGAGCGGATCTTTGACCAGGCGGCGCCGCCCTGATCGGGAAGCCGGTCAAAACCCCGGTTGCCCTTTTCTTTCATTTGGAGTACATTCTCCATATAGGTCCACCGCCCGCCAGGAGATGAAAAGATGACCAATTCCTATTACCTGGGGAAACACTACGACCTGGAGCACAAGCGAACCACCGACCGGGCGTTCCACTACGACCCGGATGACCTTACCACGCACGGCGTGGTGGTGGGTATGACCGGCTCGGGCAAGACAGGCTTGTGCATCTGCCTGCTGGAGGAGGCGGCGCTACAAGGCTTGCCTGCCATCCTGATCGACCCCAAGGGCGACCTGACAAACCTGCTGCTCCATTTTCCAGACCTTGCCCCGCAGGATTTCCAACCCTGGCTGGATCCGGAAGTGGCACGGCGCGCCGGTAAATCCATGGAACAAGCCGCCGCCGATACTGCCCAAACCTGGCGCGCCGGACTGGCGGAGTGGGGCATCGATCGGGAGCGGCTCCTGGCGCTCAAAAATTCCGCCCGCTTCGCCATCTATACACCCGGTTCGGATGCCGGCATCCCGGTGAGCATCCTTTCATCGCTTGCGGCGCCCGGTTTGGACTGGGAGACTCACCGCGAGGTGTTGACCGAGCGCATCGCCAGCACGGTGACTGCCATTCTCGGTCTGGTGGGCTTTACCGACCTCGACCCTGTCCGTTCACGTGAACACATCCTGCTGGCGAACCTGTTCCAGCATGCCTGGAGCCATGGCCGATCCATCGACCTCAACGAATTGATCCTGCAGATCCAATCGCCTCCCCTGGATAAACTGGGCGCCTTCCCGGTGGATGCCTTTTTCCCGCCCAAGGAACGCATGGCTCTGGCGCTGCAGTTGAACAACATCCTGGCATCGCCGTCCTTTGAACTCTGGCGGGTCGGTGTTCCGCTGGATGTTGCCGCGTGGATGCAGGCGCCGGATGGGCGTCCCTGCCACTCGATCTTCTACTTGGCTCACCTGCCGGATGCTGAGCGCATGTTCTTTGTATCCCTGCTGGCTGCTGCCCTGGAGACCTGGATGCGCACCCAGACCGGCACAACCAGCCTGCGCGCTCTGCTGTACATGGATGAGATCCACGGGTACCTGCCGCCCACGCATAACCCGCCATCCAAACAACCCCTGCTGCGGATGCTGAAGCAGGCGCGTGCCTTCGGCCTGGGCATCCTGCTCGCCACCCAGAATCCGGTGGACATGGACTATAAAGCGCTCTCGAATGCTGGTACCTGGTTCATCGGCAAACTGCAAACCGATCAGGACAAACAACGCCTGTTGGACGGGCTCGAGTCAGCCGGCTCTGCCAGCCTGGACCGCGGCACGCTGGACCGGCTTATTTCCAGCCTGGGGAAGCGTATTTTCATCATGCACAACGTGCATGCCGCCCAACCGGCAGTTTTCCAGACACGCTGGGCGATGAATTACCTGGCAGGACCGCTTTCACGCGCTCAGATTCCGGCTTTGAATCAACTTGTTGGTGCCAGCGCCGGCGTGCGCGGCACCCACGCCCCGCAAGCGCGTGCAGAACGGGTGACAGCTGGGGCAGGCGGGGAGCAGCTTGAAATCCCGGAGGGTTTTGAGCCCCTGTCGCCGCTTAAACCCTCCGCGGCAGGCGCGGCAATGACCACATCCAGCCTGACTGCGCCGGGGGTTGAGGCACGCAGTTCGCAGACCCGCCCGGCTGTGCCTGCCGGTATGGCGGAATATTTCCTGCCGGTCAACCGCTCGCTGCCGCGCGCGGCAGCGGAGGCAGGCAAGACGCTTGGTGAAAATGCGGCTGTCAGCGGGTTGATCTACCGTCCCACCCTGGCGGCTTCTGCCGTGGTGCACTTCTTCAATCAGAAATACAGCCTGGATGCCGAACTGGTGAAATCTGTCCTGGTCGTCGACCCGGATAAGCGCGGGGTCATCCGCTGGGAGGAGAACAGCCTGCGTTTGCCCGCATCCGCCGAAATGGATCCGGCACCGGATCCGCGTGGGCGTTTCACTTCGCTGGATGCTCCGTTGTCGGACCCCAAACTGCTGGTGGGGCTGAAAAAGGAATTCACCGATTGGGTCTACCGCACCAGCCGGGTGGTGGTGCGCGCCAATAACCCGTTGGGTCTGTATGCCACCCCGGATGTGAGCCAGGCGGAGTTCATGAAAGCCTGTGCCGATGCCGCCCGGGAACGGCGGGATACCGCAGTTGCCAAGGCTGCCGCCCCGATCGACCGGCAGTTGAAATCCCTGCGGGATAAGATCGCCCGTGAAGAGCGTGAATTGAACATGGATGAGGTGGAATTGGGTCAGCGCAAAGGCGAAGAACTCGCAACACACGCCGAGAACCTGCTGGGCGCGTTCGGCGGTTCCCGGTACCGGCGGTTGTCCTCCTCGCTGACCAAACGCCGACTCACCGAGCAGGCAAAGGAAGAGGTCAAGGAATCCATCGAACTGCTTGAGCAGTATGACCTTGAATGGCAGCGGCTGGTCGAATCCCGCCAGCAGGCTGTGGAGCAGGCTTCCGCGCCGTGGGGCGACCTGGTGAGCCAGATCACGGAGGTACCCATCCCGCCGAAGAAAGCGGATATCCGCCTGGAACTATTCGGAATCGCCTGGCTCCCGTATTACCTGGTGGACCAGGATGGTTCGGTGGTTGAGATGGCGGCGTTCGAACAAGCATAACATGCTCTGGATCATCGCTTCGATCGGGGCGTGGGGCGTGTTCCATTCCCTGCTTGCTTCGGATGGTGCCAAACGGATGGCACGCAGACTGGCAGGTTCAGCCGGGGCGCGCTACTACCGCCTGGGGTACAATCTCTTCGCCTGCATTTCCTTCCTACCCATCCTGGCGCTGTTCGTGATCCTGGAAGACCAACCGCTCTACATGGTGAAGATGCCCTGGTTGGTTTTCATGGTCGTCGGTCAACTGGCATCCCTGGCGGTCCTGCTGCTGGCTTTTCGACAGACGGATGCCTGGGAATTCCTGGGCATCAGGCAGGCATGGCGGGGTGCAGATGCTGGATGTCAGGATGACCCGCTCGCGGCGCGGCAGGGGGTCTTGATCACAGGCGGGTTCTATCGCCATGTCCGCCACCCGCTGTATTCCGCCGGATTGGTTTTCATTTGGTTGATGCCCGTTATGACCCGGCATGTGCTGGCTGCGAACATCGGCTTGAGCCTCTACATCCTTGCGGGGGCATTCGTCGAAGAGCAGAAATTGCTGCGCCTGTTCGGACAGGCTTACCGGACCTACTCGGCTGCCACACCCATGCTGATCCCCTTTACCCGCCGGAACAAAGCCGGCAAGTCCTCGTCTATGTAGAAAACACCTACCCGTTTATAATTCCACACATGACGTACGCAGTCGCTCCGTCCCATCAACGCACTCCGTTCTTTCCCCAATTCCTGGCAGTGCTCCTGTCCAGCGCATTGCTGTTCCTGGGGTTGGCAGGGCTTGCCACGGCGGGATTCAAACTGATCTACGCAGGCAGGATCCTGCCCGGGATCTCGATGGCAGGCGTGGATCTTTCGCTGAATTCCCCGGCTGAGGCGGTTGCCGCGCTCAATGCAAGCCTGACCTATCCGGTCAGCGGGCAGGTCGTTTTCCGCTACAAGGATGAAGTCTGGGTGGCGCATCCCCAGGAATTGGGCATGGTCTTCGATGTCGGGGCAAGCGTACAGCAGGCGTATGACTTTGGGCGCGGTGGCGTCTTCTCCAGCCTTTTCGGTCAGGTATCCGCTGTGCGCGGCGGGGTGGACCTGGCACCTGTGCTGGTGATCGATCAGCGCGTGGCGCATGGCTATCTTCAAAACCTTGCGATCCAGATCGACCGCCCGGTGAGGGAGGCGACGCTGGCTTTGAACGGGGGGCAGGTTGAGTACCAGGCAGGGCAGACCGGGCGTATGCTGGACGTGGATGCAACCCTGGTCAACCTGATGACCCAACTGGAAACATTCACCGATGGTGAAGTGCCCCTGGTCATCGAGGAGGTACCCCCGCTTGTCCTGGAGGCATCCCTGCAGGCTGAATCACTGCGGCAGGCTTTGAGCGCGCCGCTGGTGTTGGAGATCACCAATCCCCAGCCTGGCGATCCGGGTCCGTGGACGTTGGAGCCCAGCCAGGTTGCCGGCATGCTGTCCATTGGACGGGAGGAAACAGAGACCGGTTGGCAGTTCGTTGTCACCCTGGATACGCGCTCGATCGAATTGCTCCTGGAGCAGGTTGCGCCGCTGATCACGCGCCAGCCTGAGAACGCCCGCTTTTATTTTGATGACTACACCCGTCAACTGGTGCTGTTGGCACCGGCACGCGAGGGACGCATCCTGGATATCGGCGCCACCGAGGCGGCAGTGCAGGAAGGGTTATTGTCCGGTCAGCATCGTATCGCCCTGGCGCTGGATACCGAGCAGCCCGCGGTTGGAAATGATGCCACCGCCGAGTCGTTGGGCATCAGCGCGGAGGTTACTGATGGGTATTACAATACCACCTATTTCCGCGGCTCCAGCGCGGCGCGCCTGCAGAACATCAGCACCGCCGCGGCACAGTTCCATGGTCTGCTCATCCCGCCCAACACGACCTTCTCGATGGCAGAGGTCCTGAATGACATATCCCTGGACAATGGTTATGCCGAAGCCCTGATCATCTATAACGGACGCACCATCACCGGTGTGGGCGGAGGGGTGTGCCAGGTCAGTACCACGCTGTTCCGGGCGGCATTCTTTGCCGGGTACCCGATCGATGAGCGGCATGCGCATGCGTTCCGGGTCTTTTATTACGAACAGCGCCCGGGCGCCGGGACCGACCCGCTGATGGCAGGCTTGGATGCCACTGTTTACTTCCCGCTGGTCGACCTGAAATTCACCAACGACCGACCCTACTGGTTGTTGATGGAAACCTATTTTAATCCGGTGGCAATGAGCCTGACCTGGAAGTTCTACTCTACGGATGATGGACGGAAAGTGGAATGGCAGAACCTGGGGTTGAGGAATGTCATCCCGGCGCCGGAACCGCTTTTCCAGGAAAGCACCGAGCTTGCCCCGGGGACCTGCGTACAGGTGGATTACCCTGCCGATGGGGCAGACATCACCGTCACCCGCGTGGTGACCGACCTGCTGGGACAGGTCCTGTTCCGGGACAGCATCCAGACGCAATACCAAGCCTGGCAGGCAGTCTACCAGTACGGGTCCGGGACCGAGGACCCGGGATCCCTGGTGGATTCGGGAGCGTGTAGCCATTGATCGTTCGTCCCGGGTTATCACGCGCACGACGTGGTAGAATAGCCGTTTGTTATGACCCCGACTGGAGATCATCATGATCGATAAGGAATTATTGGAGATCCTGCGCTGCCCGGCTTGTGTGCGTGAGAAGGCGGCAACCTTGAAACTGCACCGGGATGCCTGGTTCATATGCCAGGACTGCGGGCGAAAATACCCGATCCAGAACGATATTCCGGTCATGCTGATCGAAGAAGGAGACCGTTGGGCTGGCACGGCAGAGGCTGACCTGCCTGTTCCCCCGCCGCCCATGAAGTGAGAACCAGATGCCGATAAGCGATTGGCTCCAAAAAATTAAAGAATTCCAACGCCCCACCCGGATGCAGCTGCTGCTGATGGGTTTGGCGCTCTTGCTGGCTGTCTTTCTGTTTATCTTCCTGCAGAATCTGGTTGCCTGCTGGCGCCTGACTGCCCTGCCGGGGATGGCGCTGCCTTCCTGTTCCACGGGTGAGGAAGTAACGGTTGACCCGGAAGGGACCCCGGTGGATACGACCTCCACCCCGAGCGTCCCGCAGATGGAGTTGCCGCCCCCGTGGGATGGTGCCAGCCGTGTCACGCTCTTATTGATCGGTCTGGATTACCGGGATTGGGAAGAAGGGCTCGGCGCGCCGCGTTCGGATACGATGATGCTGCTGACTCTCGATCCCATAACCATGACAGCTGGTGTGCTTTCGGTGCCGCGCGACCTGTGGGTCAACATCCCGGGCTACGGCTACAGCAAGATCAATAATGCCTACGCCTATGGACAGGGTGATAGCCTGCCCGGAGGAGGCCCCGGGCTGGCGATGAAAACGCTGGAGAGTTTCCTGGGCGTGGATATCAACTATTTTGCCCAGGTGGACTTTGGCACATTCGAGACGATGGTCGACACCATCGGCGGCGTCTGCCTGGATGTACCCGAGGCGATCACCGTCGGACGGACGTACGAGAATTCTGCCCACCTGGAACCGGGGTACCAATGTCTGGATGGCAAATCCACGCTGGGTTATGCCCGCGCCCGCTATACCGAGGGCGGTGACGTGGACCGCGCCGGGCGCCAGCAGCAGGTAATCAAAGCTCTCATGGACAAGGTCTTCGATCCACTCAACTTCCCGAGCCTGGCGGCGCAGGCACCTGACCTGTACGCGCAGCTTTCTTCGGGCATCAACACCAACCTGGCACTCAACGATGCCTTGCGGCTGGCTGTGCTGGTCAAAGACCTGCCGCGCGAGAGTATCAAATGGGGGACGATCGATTACACCATGGCGGATATCGGCACAGTGGTCGTGGATGGGATGGAGATCAGCATCATGCGCCCATTCCCGGATGCCATCCGTGAACTGGTGGATACCATCTTCTCCAGTACCGCCATGCTTCCGGCGGCGCCGGGTGATTTGACGGAGAAGATGCAAAACGAGGCGGCGCGCGTGGTGATCGTCAATGGCTCGGGCGTGGAAGGGCTGGCGGCACGCACGGCGGATTACCTCATCAGCCAGGGGATGAACGTTGTCGGCTTTGGCAACACGGGCGATTATCCCTCCACATATCAGTACCCCTTCCCGGATCGAACGATCGTCATCTTCCGCGGCGAGGGATTGTATGCCATGCTCTATCTTCAATCCCTGATGGAATTCAGCACCCAGAGCCAGATCATTTTTGATTATGACCCGGCTGCTGAGGCGGATGTCATCGTGGCGCTGGGTTATGATTGGGGTTACGACAACCCGATACCCTAGGCGGGATCGCACGAGCGGTCATGAAATGGATGAAACCATGCCAGGCGGTCGCGTTCTTCCTGCTGGTAACGCTTCTCTTCGCCCTGGCTTATAACCAATCTCCGCTCTACACATCCAACCAGCACCAGTATTTCCTGCACGGTCTTGCCGGCGCGGGCGCAGGTGATTTAACCGAGGACTGGCTGGCGCAAACGGTCGATCCAACCCCGGTGTTCAGCTGGATCGTGGATATAACTACCAGGATCGGAGCCACCCCAGCCTTCTTTGTTTATTACGCGCTCCTGATGGGGGTCTACCTGTTCAGTCTGGTGTCTATCGCCGAGGCTTTCATCCCCCTGAAGAAACCCTCCGCGCGGTTCAGTTTCCTTGGCGCGATGATCCTGCTTCATTCTGCCGGGTTGCGATACCTGTTCAGCCAAACCCTGGGTCCCGATTGGTCTTACCTCCTGGAAGGAGGCGTTGCCGGGCAGCGGCTGTTGGGTCCGGTTTTCCAGCCCAGCGTTTTTGGCGTGCTGCTGCTGCTCTCCATCGCGCTGTACCTGCGGCGCAGGACGACCGGCGCAGTCCTTGCCGCCGTGCTGGCGGCAAGCATCCACCCGACCTACCTGTTGAGTTCCGCGCTCCTGATCGGCACCTACCTCGTGGATACTGTCCTGATCGAGAAAAGATTGCGCCAGGCAGCGGGGATGAGCGTGCTGGCGCTGGTTGCGGTCAGCCCCATCCTGATCTATACCATCATCCATTTCACCGGCGGCTCAGCCGAGACAGCTGCCCGGGCGCGGGATATCCT
>JBFYSG010000076.1:0-5306 GCA_041301835.1 Chloroflexota bacterium
GCGGCGCAGTGCTGGACGCTGGATGTCAAGCCGCCGCGCCTGTTCGCCGGAAACCGCTCGCCCGGCTTCAAAGCGCGCATGCAAGCCAAGGACCTGAACATCATCCTCGAGACTGCCCGCGCCTACGGCGTGCCTCTGCCCTCGGCGGCGCTGGATGCGCAGTTGTACAATGCCATGCTGCAGAACGGGATGAGCGACCTGGACAACTCGGCGGTCATTGCCGTGCTCGAGCAACTGGCAGGTACGACCTTGAGAACGGGGGCGGCGTGAACCCGACAGGAAAGGCAGGCAGCCTGAAGCCGCGCTGGAACCTGGTGCGCGATTACAGCCTCATCGTGCTGGGTACGCTGGTGCAGGCGGTCGGTTTGCGCCTGTTCCTGGTGCCGGCAGAACTGGCATCCGGCGGCATCAGCGGCATCGCCCAGATGGTCCATCACGTCACCGGCTGGTCCATCGGCTTGATGGTCTTCCTGGGCAACGTGCCGCTCTTCCTGCTGGGCTGGCGCATGCTGGGCGGGCGCGGGTTCGCCCTGCGCACGCTGGTGGCGGTCGCCGCCTACTCCTTCTTCACCGAAGCGGTGCTGTGGCTTCCATTTTTTCCCCAAAATGGGTTGACCGCTGACCTGGTGTTGAACTCGCTCTACGGGGCGGTGGTGAGCGGCATCGGCTACGGTCTGGTCTATCGCGGGCAGGGCACCAGCGGTGGCAGCGACATCCTGGCGCGCATCCTCAACCGCTGGCGGGGTGTCTCGATGACCCAGAGTTACCTGATGACCGATGCGCTGGTCATCCTCTCGGCAGGCTTCGTCTTCGGCTGGGAGAAAGCCTTGTATGCCATCATCACGCTCTACGTCAGCGGTCTGGTGGTGGACAGCACCCTGGAAGGCTCGGGCACGGTGCGGACTGCCATGATCGTCACCAACCGCATGGAAGCCATCTACGACCGCATCCTGCACGAGATGGCACGCGGTGTAACCCTGCTGCACGGTACCGGCGCCTACACGATGGACCCGCGCCCGGTGATGTACTGCGTCATCACCCGCTCGGAGGTCCAGCGGCTGAAGACCATCGTCCACGAATCCGACCCGGATGCTTTCATGGTCATCGGCGTGGCGTACGAAGCCCTGGGGGAGGGGTTCCAACCGTTGAAGAAATAAAGGCGGGCTGGCGCGCTCGCACGCAGGCAGCAGGCGCTTAAGGGTCCCCCTTTATTTTTCAAATTCTGCATACTCAGCCGGCAAGGCGATCTTGAACTTGCGGCAGAGCGCCCGGACATCCCGGTAATCGTCCTCGTCCAGCCTGTACCCGCTGTGGAACTTCACCAGCCAATCCGGCGTGATGCATTTGACCGCGCACCCGAGGATGGAGCCGCTGCCTTTGAGCGAGTCGATCGGATAAGCCACGCCAAAGACATGCCTGCCCCCGGCATCGAAGGTGAAGGTATGGATGTCCACCTGGCGCCCGGCAGCATCACCCAGCACATAGTTGCATTCCCACGAATCATCGCGCGGCACCTCGCAAAAACCGCGCGCTTCAAGCAGCCGGCGCAGCGCTTCCGAATCCTTGTGCGGGATGGCGATATCCAGGTCGGCATGGCGGCGGGTCTGCTCTCTGAGCAGCGCATCCACCGCCCAGCCGCCGTCAAGGCACACATCGATGCCGTTCTGCTGCATGAGTTGGACCAGCGCCAGCGCATCGCTGGCGCTCATCTCCGGCGCGGCGCTTGCCGGGGCGGGGGCGCGGGGCTTTTCCATCGCTTTCAGCCTCCCGTCAGACCATCAAAGCCAGGAACCGCTCGAGGTCGTGCGTTGCGGCTTGCGCCGCAGGCGCCACGCGCCGCGCGACGCCCAGGTATTGGTCAAAGGCATGCACCGTCCCCGGGTACTCCAGGTACACCGATGTGACCCCGGCTTGACGGAGCGCGGCGTGCAAACGCCTGCCATGCGAGGCATCGATCACAAAATCCTGCTCATCGAAGATCTGCAGGGTGGGCGGGCAGTGCTTCCCGGCGTGGGCGAGCGGCGATGCCAGGCGGTAGACCTCCGGGATCTCCTTGAGCGTGCCGCCCATCAGGTCGACCAGCAGCAGGGGACCGCCCGGCATGTTGGCATGCCGGTAGGCAGGGAAAGCCCTTGTGCGGGTGAGGGATCGATCCAGCCAGGTCCGGTCGCGCAGGCGCGGACGCAGATCCTCGGTTATTTCCGTCGAGAACTCCGGCTGCCGGGGGTTCGACCTGCCATACTCGGTGAAGAATGCGCTCAGGTCGGTTATCCCGAACATGGAGACGACCGCCCGCACCGACATATCCGCCTCGGTGCAGACCTGTTGAAAAGCCGGGTGCTCAGGGGCATAGGCTGCCAGCAGCGCCAGGTGCGCGCCGCCCGAGACACCCATCAGCACGATCCGTTCGGGATCGACCTCCAGGGAGGCTGCATGGATCTTCAACCAGGTGATCGCCTGTTTGACCTCGCCTAGCATGCGGTTCAGGTCTGCGCCCGGGGCGAGCGAATAGGCAACGTCCAGGATGACATGCCCCTGACCCGCCAGCCGGCGGAACAAGGGCTGGGTCAGGAAATCCTTGTCCAGCGCCTGCCATAAGCCCCCGTGGAAATAAATCACCGCCAGACCCGTGCCCGGCACGCCCTCGGGTGGTTCCCAGATATCGCCCAGCAGCAGGTCGCCCTGCCCGGCGGGACGCCCGAGGTCCACATTCTGCAATCCCGGCACGCGGACCGGCGCGGGTTGGATGAAGCGGTAGCGTTTGGTCGCCAGGCGCGCCCTCAGTTCAGCCGGGATGCGTTCTTCCCAATCCTCGCCCAGGGTTTGTGTGAAGCCGGCTTGTTCCCGGGTGACAATGAGCGTGTGGCGGATGTCCAGCCCGGCGGCGAGCAAGCCTGCCGCCAGGGCATAGAAATTCCCGCCCGCCAGCCCCAGCAGAGCCCCGGCGCCGCCCAGCACCGCCAGGAATGGAGCCCAGGCGCTCGCCCATAGTTTCGGCAGCCAGACGATCCCTCCCAGCACGCCGGGAGGCGACTTGACCAGCGTCCACAGGCTGAAGAACAGGGAAATACTGCTGAGGATGCCCGCCAGGATCTGCATGGATCAGCGTCTCGGCTGGATCGTTTCCCGGCTCAAGCCGGGAACTGGAGCAGGACCCCGACCGCCAGCGCCAGCTGACCCAGGTGATAGGTGATCATGTTCACCAGCCGCCCGTTCCAGGTGGGGTTGATGAACTTGTTCCACGCCAGGATCGTATCCGAGGCGAAGAACAACACCGCGCCCAGGCTGACCAGCACAGCCGCGCCCAGGTTCCAGTCCGTCCGGTAGAGGGTCAACATGGCGGAGAGCAGCATCAGCGTGATGACCAAGCCGTAGACCGCCACCGGCAGCGCCAGGCGCTTCAAGCCCTTCTGACGCACACCCGTGATGATGCGCCGCAGCAGGCGCGAGGCGGTCAGCGCCAGCAGGAGCGCCAGCCCCATGCTCCACAGCGGCGAGACATCCGGCAGGGGCACGTTCAGACCCACAATGTAGGCGGCATGTGCCAGCAGGAAGGCGCCCAGCCCCAGGATGAACCAGCGCAGACCAAAACGGGTCAGGTTGATCATCAGGAAGATATCCCCCGCCAGGGAAAAGAGGATGCCGACCGTGAAGCAGGTCAGCGGCAGGTTGCGGAAACCGCCGGCGAACACCAGCAAGCCTGCCAGCACGAGCATGGCAGCCGGTTTGGCGAAATATTCCACGCGCTTCCAGCCGCGCTGCACGGCGGTCCAGTCGAGCACGGCAATGAGCAGGAACAGGATGACAGCCGGGATCATTTCTTGCCTTTCTTCAGGCTGTAACCAAAACGCCTGAGCACGTCCTCACGGTTGCGCCAGTCCTTCTCCACCTTGGCGCGCAGTTCCAGGAAAACCCGCCGCCCGCCCATCGACTCGATCTGCAGGCGCGCCTCCGAGCCGATCTTCTTCAGCATCCTGCCGCCCTCGCCGATGACAATACCCTTCTGCGATTCGCGCTCGACGAAGATGGTGGCATGGATGTAGACCACCTGGTCGCTGCGTTCCTTGAACTCATCGATGCGCACGTTGATGCCGTGCGGCACTTCATCGCGCAGGGCGGAAAGCGCCGCCTCGCGGATGAGGTCGGCGGCGATCTCGCGCTCGTACAGGTCGGTCAACTGGTCCTCGGGGTACTCCGCCTCACGCTCGGGCAGCAGGGAAGCGAGCCTCTCGAGCAGTTCATCCAGCCCCTGGCGTGTGAGCGCCGAAAAAGTCAGCGTGGGCGCGCCGGGCAGCAGGGCGGAATAGGAGGCGAGACGCGCCTCCACCAATTCCGGGCGCAGCAGGTCGATCTTGTTCAGCCCCAGCACCCATTTCGGCCTGGCGCGCAGCGAGGCGAGCAGGTCGGCGATGCGGCGGTCGTCCTCGTCCGGCGGCTGGCTGGCATCCATCAGCACCAGCACCAGGTCCACGCCGTCCAGCGCCGCCTCGGCTTCCTGGTTCAGGAACTGCCCGAGTTTATGTCTCGGCGCATGGAAGCCGGGGGCATCCACAAAAATGAGCTGCGCCGCCGGGGTCGTCAGGATGCCCAACTGCCTCCGCCGGGTGGTCTGCGGGCGCGGCGAGACAGCCGCGATCTTCTGCCCCAGCAGGGCGTTGACCAGTGTGGATTTGCCCGTGTTGGGCTTGCCAAGCAGGGCAATGAAACCGGAATGGAAGTTAGTCATGGGTAGGCATTATTATAGTCAATATCAGGAGTTGATGTGAATATTCTTACGTAAAATGGGATTCATTCGAATGATATCCTGGATATTCTACGAGAATGGGGAATCGACTGGCAGAGAATTCAAGCAGTCAGGATGAGACTGGCAACAGGTTATTGTTCGGAAATCCAACCTGCTATAATAAATGCCAATCAATCTGCATGTTTGTCATTTTTCACTTATCGAAGTAAAACTCGACAAAGAACAAGGATAGCGGATTCATGGAAAATTACCCCAAGAAAACCAACATGGTAAAGGACCTACAAAAAATTTTTCTGCTTACAGGGTACATTGTAGCCATAACGGGGATCATTTTTAAGGTGTCTTCCATTTTCCCGAATATATCAAACTATCCGTTTTCAATCCAATGGTCTGAGGGGGGAAGGATATTTTCCGCGTATCAGATTTATTCGCCTATCGTTACACACGAAAACCTGTCCCTTCCATGGCTTGATCCTGCCCGATCCATTATCGATGGAATTGTATTATTAATTCCAAATCTGCCACTCTGGGGATATCGCTTGTGGATCGGTGTTCTTCCAAT